>JAISDF010000019.1 GCA_031265025.1 Spirochaetaceae bacterium | reverse complement strand
TAGCACATTCCAAAGCATAAGCGAAACTTTTTCCGGAAGAACCGGATGCCTTAATTGGGCACGTCCGGGTCTGTGGGGGTTCCGGGCGGGCAACCGCCCGGTTCTACCCGGCGGGCGCGTCGTGTATGCCGCAACGCCAAACGGCAGTGTGGAAACAGGCCCCCCTCTTTCCTTCTTAAACTTTTTTGACTTCTGTGCGGTAAATCTTCGCGGTAAAATTATTATTCGGTCTCGGTAATGCTCACGTCCACGTCCAGGGCCACCCGGTAGGTTTTGCCTTTTTCGACGAGGAGGGGCTTGATTACCGAATAGTCCCCGACCTGGAAACGGACCTGGTGCTCGCCGGGGGTAACGGGGAAGGGGTCGCGGAAAGCGGTGACCGGGGCGTTGTCAAAGTACACTCTGGTATTGGCCGGGACCTCGAAGTATACCAGGGGCGTGGGGTCCTGGAGTTCTATGGAAAGGTCCAGTACTCTGCCCCGTTCAATCAAAAAGCGCTTGTTCTCGTTGCGGTAATCGTCGGAAAGGATGACCAGGTGGTGTTCTCCTTCCCTGAGCAGTTTTTCCCCGCCGGGGTTTTCCACCACGGCGTCGTCAATGAGGAGGATGAAGGGTCTGTCCCTGAGCTGTTCGGGGTAATTGACGCCTATGCGCACCGCGCCTTCGTCGCTGAAAATGGGTTTGACGCTGACCTGGAACCGCATGGCCTCGAATTCCTCACTGTAGCCCTTGATGACCGGGAGGAGCCGCACAAAGAGGGGGAACTGGTTGTCGCGCATGATTTCCAGGGGCACCGAGGCATAGGGCGTGGTCCGCAGCCCGTGATTGGGCCGTATGGGGATTTGGTACACGGTCTGGATTTTATTGGGAAGCGGCTCAAAGGCAAGCTGCCTGACGCTGATGTCCGCGACGCCCTGGTCAGGGGGGTCCGCCGCGGCTTCGCCGTAGAAGATGACCGCCATGCTGCCCCGGTATCTGAGGTAGTCCTGGGGGGCGGTGATCTGGATTTCCACACCCTTGATGAAGCGGGTTTCCCCGGCAAGGGTAACGACCGCGGTGTCAAAGACGGACATGACAAGGCTGTCGCCCGCCGGGTTGTCTTCGGAAAGGTGGGTCCTGCCGGCTATGATGACGCGGATGTTTTCGGCATACAGGGAAAGGGAGAAAAACCACAATACCAGGGCAAAGCAGTGTTTTTTTGTCATGGCCTGTTTCCTTCCCTGAACAAGTACCTGCCCGGATCCCGGGCCATGCCGTTCTGTCTCAATTCAAAATGAAGATGAGGACCGGTGGATTGTCCTGTTGAGCCGACTCTACCTATAACAGTACCCGATTGTACGCTGTTCCGCAAGCCGGTAAGGACCGTTGAAAGGTGCCCGTAGAGGCTTACCCAGGTTTCGCCGTGCTGGATGATAATGTATTTTCCGTATATGGGGTCTTCGCCTATTTCGCTTACTATGCCGTCCCTGGCGGCGAAAATATCGGTTCCCAGGGGGGCGGCCAGGTCAAGGCCGCCGTGAAAGCCCGGATTGCCGGTTACGGGGTTTATCCTCGGCCCGAAGCTGCTGGTAAGGGTATAGGTTCTTAAAGGGAAGCGGAAACTTGTATTGAGGAAAAAGGCCCGCTCGGTTGGCGAAAAATCGCTTCCCGGCAGGAAGCGGAAGCTTTCTTTCCTGCCGTTCCGGGTTACGGTAATGGCAAAGCCCTGGGTTCTGGATGAGGCCATGACCATTTCAAGGTCCGACTCGGGGGAATCGGGGATAAAAACCCCCGGTATCGAAGGCAGGAGCAGCGCTTCCGCGTTGGCAAGGGAGGCCGGATGGTTCAGGCGGTTCAGGGTGGCGATGCCCGAATAGGGAACATTGCAGCGCGCCGCGATGCTGAAAATGTCCTCGTTGTCTCCGGGGCGGTAGACAAAGACCGTAAGTTCCTCAAGCAGGGCCTCCATGCCCCGGCCCCGGCGTTCCAGTTCGGCAAGGCGGCGGTAGGCGTTTTCCACGTCGGCCTGGTACTGCCTGAAGCCCAGGTCCCTTCCGTCCATGGAGCTAATGGTGAGGAAAAGGTCATCCCCCCCGGCGCAGATCAGGGGGAATACGCATAAAAACAAAACCAGCGCGGCCTTTTGCGCCGTATTTTTGCTTTTTTCCACAACCGGCAACTCCCAGGAACAAAAAAGGCAAGGGTAAGCCCTTGCCTTTTTCCAAACCGAATCTTACACCTGGTGAGGGTCCCGTGAACCAAGGTCCGCTTTTTTAGGAAGCGGAAATAGCCTCGGTGGGGCAAACACCTTCACAGGCGCCGCAGTCCTGACATTTTTCGGCGTCAATCCAGCGGGTGTTGTCTTTCTCTGAGATCGCTTCCACCGGACATTCGCTTTCACAGGCGCCGCAGTTTATACAGGCATCGGAAATCTTATAAGCCATTGTCGTCTCCTCTCTCAAGAATGAAAAATTATACCATAAAATTCCTTGGTCGGGCAACCCGGATTTGAACCGGGGACCCCAAGTCCCCCAGACTTGTACGCTAAACCAACTGCGCTATTGCCCGGCCAAGGAATCTTTTTAAGCAGGAACCGCTTTCAAAACTTCAAATTGAAAAAGGTTGAAAGGTCGGCTAATTTCAAAATTGAAGTTTTGAAAGAACCTCGATTTGAGACTACCATACCGGCGGCCTTCTGTCAACTGTGCCAGTAATGCTCAGTTTACCTCGGCAAAAAGCGAAAGGACACCGAGGGAACGTTTAAGGGGTCCTGTCAGGGGGTAAAGGCCCTCCTTGCGGAGGGCGCTTTTCCCCCTGCCACCCCTACCCTCAATCGTTTGGTGTCCTTTCGCCGGGTGAGCAAAACAGAGCATTACTGGCTAACCAAAGGGAAATAAGGGAAAAATCCGTCAAATTAGGAATAATTTGACGGATTTTTTTGGTTGAAGAATCAAGAGCCGCGTCTGCCGTTGCCGCTCTTGAAGTCTCCGCTTGGGGATGTCATCATGGACATGAGGTATACCGTGCCCTCCCAGATACTCCACCTCCTGTTTGGGGAAGATGTGCTTGCCGCGCTCTATGAACGTCTCAAAGGCCGTTTCGGAAACGTCGCCGAGGAAGCCCTGCTTAAAATCAAACGGGATTACCGGCCCGGTTTTGCCCTGGGCTGCCAGGGGCCGGATATTTTTTATCACAACCAGTCAAGCCGCCCTGTGGGTCTGGAATACGGAACCCTGCTGCATCGCCGGGGCTGCGGCGTCTTTACCGCGTCGCTCCTTAAAATGGCCCTGCCCGGAACGCCGCCGACGGAACGCGAAATGCGCCGCCGGCGCAGGGAAGCGGCTCTGGGCGCGAAGCGGCTTTCTCCCTCGCAAAAGATCACCGCCCTGGGCGCCTACGCGCTGGGCTTTATGACCCACGCCCTCCTGGACCGCAAAACCCACCCCTATATTGTGTACAAGGCGGCGCGGCGCCACGCTTTTTTTGAACGCATCCTCGACGTAACCATGCTGCGCCTGCTCCGGGGCCTTGCCGTTTCTTCCTGGGATCAGGAAACGCTGCTCGCGGAGGCCTGCGCAAAGCCGCCGGAGGGCCTCGGCGCGCTCCTTGAAAAGGCCCTCGTCTCGGCCTTTCCCGAACGGGCGGGGAAGGACGAAAAACTCCCGCTCCGCATCGCCAATACCTTCCGTGACGCCGCCGCTTTCTACAGCGCCACCGACCCCCGGAAGACAACGATGCGCGGG
>JAISDF010000152.1 GCA_031265025.1 Spirochaetaceae bacterium | reverse complement strand
CCGTCTTTGTTCATGCGCATGAAAACGGAATTAAGGCCGAACAGGATGCCTGAGAGCACCGCAAGCAGGTCTCCCAAAAAGGCGCCGCCCGAAAGACCGTCCTTAAAAAAGAGGACAAGCCCGGCCATGACTATGACTAGGGCAATCCAGTGTTCCGTCCGGGGCTTTTCCCCTGCCAGGGCCCAGCCGAAAAGCGCCGCCCACACCGGGGCGCTGTACTGAAGCAGTATGGCGTTGGCGCTGGCGGTAAGTTTATTGGCGATGACAAATAATACCATGGTGGCGGCGTAGGAAAAGCCCCCTGCCCAAAACACAAAGGGGTCCGGCTTTTTGCCGGGTCTGGCCCTCCGCTTCCGCGCGAGGATCAGCATGAAAAATCCCGCCACAAGGCTGCGTGATCCGGCGATAAGGATGGGATGCCAGTCCAGCAGCTTGATGAAAAGACCCGATGTACTCCAGAGAACCGCGCACACAAAAACCGCGAGCTGCCCATGCCTTGACGCCATATTTTTATAGTACAGAAAAACAGGAGGAGCGTTAAGGGAACGCCGCCTTCCCTTTTTCCCCGCGAGTCGCTATACTGGAATTCCACTGGAATTCAATTATGGAGGACTTTAATGAGTAAAGAGAAATACGTGTACTTCTTTGGTGAGGGAAAGGCCGAAGGCGACGCCAAAATGAAGAATCTGCTCGGCGGCAAGGGCGCGAATCTTGCGGAAATGACCAATCTGGGCGTACCGGTGCCTCCCGGTTTTACCATCTCTACCGAGGTATGCGCGGCATATTACGAAAACAAGCAGAAGTATCCGGCGGGTCTTGAGGCGGATGTGCTTGCGACCCTGGCGCGGCTCGAAAAAGTCATGGGCAAGAAGCTCGGCGATCCGGACGACCCCCTTCTGGTTTCCGTGCGCTCAGGCGCGGCTGTTTCCATGCCCGGCATGATGGATACCATACTCAACCTGGGCATCAACGACAGGGCGGTTCACGGGCTGGCCCGTATGACCGGCAATCCCCGCTTTGCCTGGGACGCCTACCGCCGCTTTATCCAGATGTACGGCGATGTGGTCATGGAAGTTCCCCATGATGAATTTGAGGCCGCCCTTTCGGCGAGAAAAAAGGCCAGGAAGGTAGAACTGGATACGGGCCTTGACGCCGGGGATCTTGAAAAGCTCGTTGAAGACTACAAAAAAATAGTCAAAAAAATCACCAAACAGGATTTTCCCCAGAAACCCGTAGACCAGCTCTGGGGGGCCATCAACGCGGTTTTCGGCTCCTGGATGAACGAGCGGGCCATCAAATACCGGCAGCTCAACGACATACGGAACCTCAAGGGAACCGCTGTCAATGTGCAGTCCATGGTGTTCGGCAACTTCGGCGAGGATTCTGGCACCGGCGTATGTTTCAGCCGGGACCCCTCAACGGGCAGGAACGAATTTTACGGTGAATACCTGATGAACGCCCAGGGCGAGGACGTTGTGGCCGGTATCAGGACCCCCGAAAAAATTTCCACCCTGGCAAAGAAGAACAAGGCCGTGTACGACCAACTGGTGAACATAAAGAACCAGATGGAACTTCACTTTAAGGATATGCAGGACATGGAATTTACCGTCCAGCAGGGTAAGCTCTTCATCCTCCAGACGCGGAACGGCAAGCGGGCCGGAGCCGCGGCGGTCAAAACCGCGGTGGACATGGTGGCGGAAAAACTCATTGATAAAAATACCGCCATTCTCAGGGTCAGCCCCGAACATCTTGACCAGCTCCTTCATCCGCAGATAGATCCCAAAGGCATCAAGGGCATTAAATCCCTTACCAGGGGCCTTAACGCTTCTCCCGGCGCCGCCTGCGGCCGTATCGTGTTTAGCGCCAGGGAAGCCGAAGAGTGGCACGCCAGAAACGAAAAGGTGCTTCTGGTCCGCAAGGAAACCAGCCCCGAGGATATAGGCGGCATGGTGGTTTCCCAGGGCATACTCACCTCTACGGGCGGCATGACCAGCCACGCGGCGGTAGTGGCCCGTGGCATGGGCACCCCCTGCGTCGCCGGCGCCAAGGGCGTTTCGGTGGTAGGCAAGAAAGTGTTTATCGGAACCAAGGAGTTCAAGGAAGGGGATTGGATTACCATCGACGGTTCTTCGGGCGATGTGTACGGCACAAAACTTCCCCTGGTAACACCCAAAATTTCCAAAGACATGGAAACCTTTCTTTCCTGGTGCGACGAGGTACGAAGCGCGTCCAGACGCCCCGGCGTCAGCGGTTTTGAGGTGAGGACTAACGCCGACCAGCCGGAAGACGCGCAGAGGGCCTTTGATTTCGGCGCCCAGGGCGTAGGGCTTTGCCGTACCGAGCACATGTTCTTTGAAAAGGAAAAACTCATCCATTTCAGGGCCATGATACTTTCCGACACCGAAGCTGAAAGAAAGGCGGCCCTGAAAAAGATACTGCCCCTTCAAAAAAAGGATTTCTTCGGCATCTTCAAGGCCATGAACGGCAAGCCGGTTACCATACGGCTCCTTGATCCGCCGCTCCACGAATTCGTGCCCCATACAAAGGCCGAGACCGAAGAGCTGGCAAAACATCTGGGTGTAAGCGCCAAATCACTTCTTCCCAAGATTGAAAAGCTCCACGAGGCCAATCCCATGCTGGGCCACCGGGGCTGCCGCCTGGCGGTTACCTATCCTGAGATTTACGACATGCAGGTCGAAGCCATAGCCCTTGCCGCGGTTGACTGCCTCAAAAAGAAGATTCCGGTTGACCCCGAAATAATGATTCCCATAGTGATAAGCGCCAGGGAATTAAAGCTGCTCCGCCCCAGCGCGGAGGCGGTGCTCAAGCGGGTTTTTGACAAGGCGGGGGTAAAGCTCAACATCAAGATAGGAACCATGATTGAAGTTCCCCGTGCCGCCATACGGGCCGGCCACATCGCCAAATATGCCGACTTCTTCAGCTTCGGCACCAACGACCTTACCCAGATGACCTTCGCGTTCAGCAGGGATGACGTGGCGTCCTTCCTTCCCGTATATCTCCAGAA
>JAISDF010000248.1 GCA_031265025.1 Spirochaetaceae bacterium | reverse complement strand
ATAGACGGCTGGGACGGGGAGTGGGGCGTAAGCTACCACTGCGCCTGCGGCCACAGGGAAACCGTTGATCTCAGAACGGCCAGGGGGGTCAAGCTCCTCTGGCGTGTTGACTGGCCCATGCGCTGGGAGTACGAAAAAGTTGATTTTGAACCCGCGGGCAAGGATCATCACAGTCAGGGCGGTTCCTTTGATACTGCCCGCCATGTGTGCAAGGATGTGTATGACTGGGACGCGCCGGTAAGTTTCCGCTATGATTTTATCGGCATCAAGGGTTCCGCGGGCAAGATGTCAAGTTCCTCGGGCAAGGTGATTAATCTGGAGGACCTTCTCAGGGTCTACACTCCCGAGGTGGTCCGCTACCTCTTTGCCGGGACAAGGCCCAACACCGAGTTCACCATTTCGTTTGATCTTGACGTAATCAAAATTTACGAGGACTACGACAGGACCGAGCGCATAGCCTTCAAGGTTGAAAAGGCAAAAGATGAGGTGTATCAGAAGGAACGGCGCATTTACGAGCTTTCCCAGACTGGCGGCGTGAGCGAGGCCATGCCTTTTCAGGTTCCGTTCCGCCATCTCTGTAATCTCATCCAGATAGCCGGCGGCGACAGCGCCAGGGTTATCGCCGCGCTTGAGAAGGACACGGGGGGCTTCAGCGCCGAGCAGCGGGGCCGTCTCGAAGCGCGCTGTTCCCGCGCCGCGTACTGGGCCGCGGAATGCGCTCCCGAAGAATTCCGTTTCAGCCTCAGGGGTGAAGGGGAAAAGGCCGATCTCAGCAACAGCGAGGCCGAGGGGGTGCGGCTGCTCAGGGAAAAAGTAGTGTCTGTCATCGAGAGTTTTGCCGACGACAAAAGCTGCGCCGAAGCCATTTACCAGACCGCGGGCCTGGCGGGGCTTGAACCCAAGGCGCTTTTCCGCGCCGCTTACCAGGCCCTTATAGGCAAGGACCAGGGGCCGCGTCTTGCGAGTTTCCTGCGTTCCATAGGCAGGGAAAGGCTTTTGGGAATACTCCGGGAATATTAGCCTTTTTTCAAAGCAGATTCCGCCGTGGACCCGTAGTCCTGTCAGGAGGCTGCAATGAAAAACAAATTCATTCTGCGGAATTTTGTACTGGCGCTTGTTTTTTCCGCCTGCGCCTGTTCGCCCGGCGCGGCGCCGGAAAGGATTCTGGGGCTCAGTACCGAGACGCCGGTTTTCCTGGGATACCGGGTTCCGGCGGAGGGGATAATGGAATTCCGCTTTTCCAGGCCGGTATCCCTGCGGCGTATTGATTTTGACCCTGTTTCCGACGCGGAACTGCTTGACGCGGGGGAACTGGTGCGGGTGCGTTTCGGCTCGGCGCTGCCCGGCGGGAGCAGGGTTTCCGTTGATATTCTTGTTGAGGATGAAGAAGGCAATACCCTGGAAGTGCTCATCCCGTTCAGGACCAGAAACGATTCCCTGCCTGTCCTGGTTATCAACGAAATCAGGACCGAATATTCCAATCCCCGCTGTGAATTTATCGAACTGAAAACCTATACGCCGGGGAATCTCGGCGCTCTTAAAGTAGTAACGGCGATAGAGGCGGAACCAATTTACGAATTCAATCCTGTGGAAGTAGGGGCCGGGGAGTACATTGTGCTGCATCTTCGCAAAAAGGACAGCGCGAGCCTTGACGAAACCGGGGGCGATCTTGAGGCGTCGGCGGGTTATGAGGCAAGCGGGGCCAGGGATTTCTGGGTGCCCAGCGACTCGGAGCTGCTGCGAAAAACCGACGGTGTGGCCCTGGTGGACCAGGACGGAGCGGTTCTTGACGGGATTGTTTTCAGCGAAAGTACAAGCGGCGGGTGGGCAAAGGAAGAGATGGCTCGTTTTGCCGGGTTCCTGAACGACGCGGGCGCGTGGCTGCCCGCGGGCGATCCGCCGTTTATAAGTCCGGCCGAGGCGTTTTCTTCCCAGGGAAGCACCTCCACCCAGACCCTGTGCAGGGACGAGGCGGTATCAGACAGCGACGGTCCCGGCGACTGGTACATAGCCGCCAGAAGCCAGGCAACGCCGGGAAGGGAAAACAGCGCGAAACGCTATGCGCCCTGAGAGTACGCCCTGAAAACGGGCCGCTTTGCCTGAGGTGTAACCGGTGGCGGGACAGGCCGTCCCGGTCAAAGATAGGTCTTAAAAAGATTCTCTATTCCGTGTTTGGGAAGGGCCCCTGAATGTTGATTGACTATCTGTCCGCCCTTGTACACCACCAGGGTCGGTATGGATGTAATGCCGTGCTGTTCAGCCAGGGCCGCCTCTTCATCAACATTGACCTTTCCGAGTTTAAGTTTTCCTGAATATTCGTCTGCTATCTGGTCCAGCATGGGGCCTATCATTTTACAGGGCCCGCACCATGAGGCCCAAAAATCCACCAATACCGGAACGGGTGAATCCGTAACTTCAGCCTTGAAATTACCGGAATTAACCGTTATTCCTGCGCTCATAATTATCTCCTGAATCAAAAATACTATTAAACGGCGATGATTGCAAGGTAAAACAGGCGTCTTCACGGCTGCCCGAAACGCGCGTACTGCTTCGCTTTTACGGGTTTATGCGGTATATTTAAACCATGTCTTTACAGCAGCACGGCGCGGGGGCCGGAAAATTGCTATGCCTAAAATAGAACTGCTGGCGCCCGCCCGAAGAAGGCGCGCGAGCTGGCGCAGCGCGTTTTGGTACTTATGGTTACACGGCGTGGGGGCCGAAAAATTGTTATGCCTAAAATAGAATTATTGGCGCCCGCCGGTTCCCCGGAGGCGCTTGACGCGGCCATAGGCGAGGGCGCTGACGCCGTATATCTTGGCCTTAAAAATTTTAACGCCCGCATGAGGACTTCCAATTTCGCCTATTCCCAGTTTGAAGGGGCGGTATCCAGTCTGCACCGCATGGGGAAAAAGATTTATGTAACGGTTAATACGGTATTTGAACAGCGCGAGGCGGACAGGATTTTTCAGTTTTTGAAGTACCTTGCCGCGGTGGGGCCCGACGCCATTATTGTTCAGGATTTCGGCGTTGCCTGCCTGGTTAAGGAATGTTTTCCTTCGCTTAAACTCCACGCGTCAACCCAGATGAACATTGCCTCGGCAAAAGGGGTCAATCTGCTTTCCAAACAGGGCTTTTCGCGGGTGGTTCTTGCCCGCGAGCTCTCCCTGGACGAAATAAAGGAAGTCCGGCAGGAGACCAATATGGCCCTTGAGGTCTTTGTCCACGGGGCGCTTTGTATTTCCGCTTCGGGGCTCTGCCTTTTTTCGAGCTTTTTGGGGGGCAAGTCGGCAAACCGGGGCATGTGTACCCAGGCGTGCAGGCGGCTTTACCATCACCAGGAGGAA
The DNA here is from genome assembly GCA_031265025.1 of Spirochaetaceae bacterium. Lineage (GTDB taxonomy): Bacteria > Spirochaetota > Spirochaetia > Treponematales > Breznakiellaceae > JAIRTD01. The sequence continues at coordinate 3,892 of JAISDF010000248.1, read as the reverse complement.
AAGGGCTATTATTTCAGCCCCGCCGATTTACAGTTCCTTGAGTATGTTCCCGACCTGGCCGGCGCGGGGGTCAACGCGTTCAAGATTGAAGGGCGGATGAAGAGCGCCGACTATGTGGGGACCGTGGTGTCGGCTTATCGCAGGGTCATTGACGGCCTTGACGGAGACCGGGAAGCGGCCCTTGCGGGGGGGCTTTCAAAACTGAAAAAAGATTTTGCCCGTGAAAAAACGACCTTTTATTTTTACCGGGACAGTCCCGCCGCCTGGCTCAACGCCGGACAGGACGGGGGCACCGGCATAAGTCTCGGTCCGCTGGTCAAAGGTACCGGAAGCGGCGCCGGCCGCCGGGGGCTTCTTGCCGCGGGCCCGAACCGGGAACAGGTCATAGAGGCGGGGGATACCATACGGCTCCACAGGGCCGATGATTCCGGCCGCGCGTCCCACCGGGTAAGCTATTCGGGTGAGGATGAGTCAGGGGGTTATTGGGTTTCAGTTCCCGAAGGATTTGGGGCAGGGGATTCGGTCTACCTTATCCAGATCAAGGCCGGATCCAGGCGTTATGCCCAGGTCCTGCCCAGGGATCTTGCCCCTTTCCGCCGACAGCCGGGCAGGGACAGGGCCCCGCCCTGCGACATCAGGCCCGTTGGCCGCAAAGGGCCGTTCCCCGAAGGGCTCTATACCGCTGTCGACGCGGTTGAGGATTTGTTTGTCCTTCAGTCCAGGAGGCCTGTCAGGGCCGTTCTGGACTACAACCAGAAAACCGTTTCCGCCCTGTTAAAAAAGGCCGGGCCGTCAACAGGAGGTCCACTGCCCTTTAATCCGGGCGAGATCATCATTGACCTTGATCCGTATTTTCCCCAGGGCATGGACGGCGATTATGCGCGGAACCTTCCCCTCCTTGTTGAGGCGGGGTACAGGTCCTTTATAGTGAACAATCCCGGCCATCCGGCCTTTTTCAAGGGCCTGGACGTAACGCTCATTGCCGGACCCTACCTTTATACGTTTAACCGCTGGGCGGAGCGTTTTCTTTCAGGGCTGGGCTTTGATTATTTTGTTTCGCCTCTGGAAAACAACCGCCAGAATCTTGAAAAGACCGTCGCGGCAAACCGGAGGCATCTGCTTTTTGTTCCTGTTTTTGCCTATCCCGCCCTGTTCAGAATACGGTCGGATCTGGGTTCCTTTTATACATTCCACAACTTTGAGGACAACAAGGGAGACGGCTTTGAACTCGTTAACCGGAGGGAAGGAAGTATCGTGGTTCCCGAACAGCCCTTCTCCCTTGTTGATAAAGTTCCCTTCCTTGCGGCAAGCGGCTTTAAGCGCTTCATCCTGGATTTCCGGGGCAGGCATCTCCGCAAGAAGGATTACAAGGAAATCATGGACGCGCTGATGAATCAGCGTCCCCTTCCCAACGCGAGCCGCTTTAACTGGAAAGACGGTTTTTACTCACAGAGCGAAGCTGCCGGAAGCCTCCTGCGCTAGAAGGTCAGCACGGCATCCTCGGGAACCTGTTCAAGTTCGGCAATGGGCTCCTCCACGGGCCTGCCGGGAGAGAAATTGCCGTTCCCGGCGCTTTGCAGGGCTTCGGCGTTTTTTCCGCCTTCCTTTTTGAAGTCCGGCCGCCATTCCACATGCTCGGCCACTATGGATACCCGCGAATGGGCCCTGCCGTCAGTGCCTGTCCAGCGGTCCTGCTTGAGCCTCCCCACTACACGTACGCCCCGGCCCTTGTGTCCCAGATTATTGCAACTTTCTGCAAGCTTGGACCATGTCTCCACGTCGAAGAACCCCACCTCCTTTTCCAGTTCGGCCTCCTGCCTGTAGTAGCGGTTGGACGCCAGGGTAAAAGTACAAAGGGGAGTCCCCCTGGCGGTTACGCGGAAAGTCGGATCTTTGACCAGATTCCCTTCAATTAAAATCGAATTGAGGTTGTTCATAATGCCTCCCGTAAATGTATTGATCCCGTGCGGAATCTATACGTTAATACGGACCGGCCGTGGCCGCTGCTTCGGGTTTCACCTTAAAATTTTATGTTTAAAATAATTTTTGTCATATAAAGTTGAATATACAGTTTAAGCGAATCCTGGGCGCTGAGCCGGTACAGGGCGGGGGTGTCACTGATAATTTTGTCGGCCATCTTTGCGAGGGAAGAACCGGTCAGCGCCGCGTTGGGCTGCATGCGCAGGGTATGCCTGAGCCGGTCCCGTATCAGGGAATGAATGTCCTCGGTAAGGTTTTTTTTCGCCTGTTTGCCCAAGAGACGGTTCCAGCGGTCGTGAAGCAGATCGAGATAGGAGTCCAGGGTATGGCCTTCGGGAATAAGGGAATCCCTGAGTTCCTGTGCCGCCGCCTTGAGCCGGTGCTGCTGGAGGGCGCTCTGTTTGGCGGGAAGCATATCCTCGTCGCCGGCTTCTTTTTTCTGCCGGCGCATTTTTTTCAGTTTTCGCTGTTTGCCCCAGTTCTTGAAGATCGCGATGATTTCGCTGATGATGGGCACGGTGTACCAGAAAGGCAGCAGTATCCTGGTATCGGTAAGAAGATCTTTCCGCCGTATAAGCAGGAGGCTGGCAAGAGGTATGAGCACCCCGTCGGCGTATATCCTGCTGGATTCGGGTATGCCGCCCTGGGTCTTTTCGAGCTCGCAGTACGCAAGGTAGAGTTTCTGGTCCCCAAGCACCGCGCCCAGGGTCGGGGCAAGATCATAGAGGTACTTCCGCAGCAGGCTTTCAAATTCCTCATCGTTTTCCATGGCGTATTCATTTTGGTACTGTTTGAGGAGCTTGAGCCAGCGCCTGGATATGGCCTGCCGTATCCGTATCCTGGCGTCGGCGAGGAGCCGGGCGCAGAGGGGGAGCATCCTGACTTTCTTGACAAACCAGCGTTCTTCCTGAAGGCCCCGGACTATGAGCAGCTCGGGAAGCTCGTCTTCCTTTGCCTCTGTCGTTTTGGTTTTGAGGTACTGCTCCAGGGCTTCCTGGCTGTACTGGCCCAGAAGGGGTATGCCCTTGTTGTCGGCAAATTTGATAATATCGTCAAGGGTATAGAGGAAGGGAGGCTTGCCAAGCTGCAGCTCAAGGTTTTTGAGGGCAAGCTCCTTTTCCCTCCGGCGCACCGCGATTCCCTTGTAGTAACTGTTGAATACTTCGAGAAAGTACACGGACTGAAGCGCGCCTGTCTCGGCGGGCAGCGGTTCTTTCTTCTGGCTTATGTCTTTTTTCAGCAGATTGTTGAAGTAGGCCCAAAAAAGGAACGTGAATTCGCCGCTGTCCCGCATGATGCGCAGGGCCTCAAAAGGCTTAACCACAATCTGGTTGAGGGCCTCTCTGAGCTTGTTTTCCTTGCCCTGAAAGGACGGAAGGAGTTTATGCAGGAAGTATTCCTTGTTGTTATGGGACCGCAGGAGGCTTCTGATTTTGAGTATCGCCGCTTCCATGAGGGGACTGGGAATCATGTTTGCCAGCGCCAGCGTGTTTCCCAGGTTTCCCGGAAAAATCAGCTTGATAATGGGGAGCAGGGTCTCCTGGGGCTGTTCAATATACGAAGGAAAATCGAATTCGACGCTTACCGGGCGTATCTGGCCCTGGGGAAACGGAACCTGAAAGGATTCTTCGTCAAAAAAGGGCAGATCCGCCGAGGCGTCCAGGTTCTGCCAGGACTGTTGAATGAGTTCAACATAAAAATGAAGGAGCAGTATGCGGCTGGTCCCGCCGGAATCGATAATTTGGCAATGGCCGTCCTCAACCAGGGGAGTAAGCTCTTCCCATACCCTGAGAGCCGTATCGTCAACCCAGCGCGTCCACTCGGGGCAGTCCTTTACCTTACGGCTGGCGGTCTTTCCCAGAACATCGATAAAAGTGTCAATATCCACATGAGGAGAATGGTTCTTGTTCGC
>JAISDF010000229.1 GCA_031265025.1 Spirochaetaceae bacterium | reverse complement strand
TGACCGAACACCTCATCCACAAGGCCCATGCCCTTCCGCAGTTCAACCGTGCCGTTCTTCGCCGCGGCTATGCCCGCGCTTTCCTGGCCCCGGTGCTGGAGGGAGAGGAGCCCGGAGTATACCAGGGGAACGACATTCTGGGTTTCGCTGGTCGTAAAAACGCCGAAAACCCCACACTCTTCATGCAGCTTGTCCGGAGGAAAACCTTCATCGCCTTCGGTTATAGCCGCTACAGCCGCCTCCACCTTCGCTCCCTTTAGCCTTCGTTGTTCAGCCTGTTGAGAATTTCTATATACGCTTCCTTGACATTGCCCAAATCTCGGCGGAAACGGTCCTTGTCAAGTTTTTCGCCGGTTTTGGCGTCCCAAAAACGGCAGGTGTCAGGGGAAATTTCATCGGCCAGTACCAGATCGCCCTTTGCTGTTTTTCCGAATTCAAGCTTAAAGTCGATGAGCCTGATGCCCCGTTCCAGGAAGAAGGCCGAAAGGATTTCGTTGACCTTAAAGGTAAGGGCTTTGATTTGTTCGATTTCTTCAAAGGTTGAAGCTCCGATGGCAACCGCGTGATAGTCATTGATGAGGGGATCGCCCAGCGCGTCATCTTTATAGGAAAGTTCAAAGACCGTGGTTTTAAGTTCCGTTCCTTCGGCAAGGCCCAGGCGCTTGGCCATTGAACCCGCCGCGACATTGCGGACGATGACTTCCAGCGGAATTATGCGCACCCGGGAACAGACCATGTCCCGGTCGTTGAGGCAAGCTACGAAATGGGTGGGCACGCCCGACCCGGCAAGAAGTTCAAAAAGACCCGATGCGATTTTGTTGTTCAGTACGCCCTTGTCTTCGATCTGTCCCTTCTTTTCGCCGTTAAAGGCGGTGGCGTCATCTTTATAATGGATGATTACAAGATCAGGATCGCCGGTGGCATACACCTTCTTTGCCTTGCCCTCGTAAAGCTCCCCGCCCTGTTTGATGGATTCAGCGTCGAACTTCTTGCTCATAATTCGGCTCCTTGATTATCACGGGCAAAATCGTCTTTCATTTTTTTTCTGAATTCCACAAGCGCCTTTTTCAGTTCAGGGTACTTAATGGAAAGAATTTCGCAGGCCATGTAAGCGGCGTTGGCGGCGTTATCCACCCCGACAGCGGCAACCGGTATGGGCCTGGGCATCTGCACTATGGAGAGTAGGGCGTCCATGCCGCCCAGGCTCCCGCCGGCTATGGGAACACCTATGACCGGGATGAGGGTAAGGCTTGCGATAACCCCGGGAAGATGGGCGGCGAGCCCTGCCCCGGCTATGATCACCTCGGTTCCTTCCGCCTCAAGACGGGCTATTGTCCGGTGAAGCAGTTCGGGAACCCGGTGGGCCGAGAGTATGTGGGAAGTATAGTCAACGCCGAAATCCCCAAGCACATCGGCGGCCTTCTTCATTATAGCTGAATCAGATTTTGAACCATAGATAATAGCGGCCTTCATTCGTTCTCCCCACCCAAGGTTCCGTCTTGTTCATAAAATACCATGAGAGGCGGGGGGAATACAAGGGGGCCGGAGCGAGTTCCGCGCCCGGACCGCTCTTATCTGCGTTTCACCACAGTCAGCGCAAGCGGAAGATGGTCGCTCAGGCCATAGCCGGTTCTGGGGTTATAGGCCTCAGGCAGACCTGACGCGCCGGTGAAGGGACCGCCGCGTATCACCGCGCAGTCAGAAAATTCCCAGCCGGATGCGTCAAACCATTCCGCCGAAAGGAGAATATGGTCGATTGTCTCCCATGAATTTTTATAATAGTATGAACCTTCGGTTAATTCCCTTGTCCAGGGAGAATAAAAAACCGCCGTACCGGGAGGAAAGAAACCGGCGCGCGGCGGTTTTTCCGGCGACAGAACAAGAAAGTCCCTCTGCCCCTGTCCGCTTACAGCGGCGGCCCGCGGATCGTCAGGGAGGAGGGCGCTTGAGTATAAACCGGTCTGACGGTAAAATTCATCGTGGTTCTCGTTGAGGTCTCCGAGTATGAGCACGGGGCTGCCCGGCGACTCTTTCTGTATTTCGGCAGTTCTCCGTGCGATAATGAAGGCGGACGCCCTCCTTGTCCGTTCGGTTTTTTCATCACCTCCAAGTTTTGATTTCCAGTGACAGATGAAGATAACCATAGGCGCTCCGTTATGCTCAAGCAGGATTTCCAGCATGGGCCGGGGCACGGAATCGCCGTTCATGACAACCGAATGGGCCTTTGTTCCGGCAAAGGGAAGACGGCTTATTACCCCCAGGCCCAGCGCGGCTCCGCTCTCCTTCGCAAAAAACGAATACCGGTAACCGGCCCCTGCCCTGCGCATCAAATCTTCCAGCACCGGGACATTTTCGACTTCCTCAAGGGCAAGCAGGTCAGGCGCTCCCATGGCGCCTATGGCTTCGCTTATCGCCGTAATTCTTCCATTATATTTCGCCTGGTTCCAGTTGCCTGGTCCGCGGTAGTCATCATATTCCGTCCCTGTTTCCTCGCCGTCAAAAAGAGCCTCGACATTCCATGCGGCGATAGTCAGGCTGTCATCGTCCCCTGTTCCGGGGCCATGAATCCTGTCACATCCTGATCCGGCGGCAAGTATCGCCGCCGCCAGCAGCGCACAGACCCGCGCCGTAGAGTTATGCTTCATAGTACCTCCCGTATAAGTAAGCCCCCGCCCTGTGATTTGCTTTGAAGCGGAGTCAATTTCAAAATTGAATTTTGAAAAATTTTCTATTTGAAATTTAATTGAAAATTCTTTTTGTAAAAATTGTTCAAAAGCAAAGCAGAATACATGGCCGGCCCTTATACTGTTGTGAGCTGAACGCATATCTGACGAAACCAGGAGGCTGACATGGAGGCGATCTATCTTGAATATGAGGAAGGATGCGTTTTCCTTCCATACTACGAACATGATGAACTGTTTGCCCGGATAAGCCAATCCCGGCTGGGGCAATGGGATGCCGCCAGAAACGGATTCATCTTCGCCAGACAGTACGGCTTGGAGCGGTTTTTCTCCGATTTTCTTTTTGATATTCCCTATATTGAAATCCCGGAGAATCACGGCACGGCGCTTAAAATCCACAATTGCTTTTATGACGGGAAGCTTGTTTTTTCCAACCCGGAGGAACGGGACCACCTTATTTGCGCAATGCCGGCCCTGCCTCCACCGGAGCGCCTTACAGTCGGAACGTCCGCCGTGCCTGAACATCACAATGTACCGCTGAATGAAAAGAACGCGGCATTAGGCGACACCTTATGTATACGCGCGTCCTGTTCCCTGCCCGATACCTTTTCTTCATTCTGGCTTGAACAGCTTATAACCGAATTACACGCCAGAAAGTACAGTAAAAAAACCATCATGAGCTATGTATGGTACAATCGTTATTTATGCCGCAAGATTCAGAAAACCCCGGAAGAAGTCTCTGCCGTGGATATACGAAAATTCATCTCGGACATGGACAGGGTTTATCATTACTCGGCTTCTTCAATGAACCTTGCCATCAGCGCGCTCAAATTCTTTTACAGAACCGTTATGCGAAATAATACTGCCGAGGAACAGCACCGGCCCATGCATGACAAAGGTCTCCCGCAGGTTCTCTCAAAGGAAGAAGTAGAGCGCATGCTTGATTTTGAAAAGAATCCAAAGCACCGCCTTTTATTGATGATGGCCTATTCATCGGGGCTCCGGGTCGGTGAACTTGTTATGCTGAAAAAAGAACACATTGATTTTGACCGCAAGGTTATACTTATCCGCAGCGGCAAGGGACGCAAGGACCGTTTTACCATACTTTCAGGCCGCGCGGCGAAATTCATCAAAGAGTATTGCGGATTGTACAAGATTGAAAGCTGGCTTTTCCCCGGCCGGCCGGAGAGAAAGCATATATCAATACGCTCGGCGCAAAATATTTTTGAGAAGGCCATGCGGCACGCGGAAATCAGCAAAGACCTTTCGATACACAGCCTCCGCCATACCTTTGCCACCCATCTGCTTGAAGCCGGAACCGATGTAAAGTATATCCAGGAACTCCTCGGACATGCGTCACTCAAGACCACCCAGCGTTATACGCATGTAGCCCGCCGCCACCTCCTTAAAATACAAAGCCCCCTTGATGATCCCCTGGAATATTAGCTCCTTGGCGCACGCGGCGAAAGACAGCATAATACCCCGCGCATTAAGCGGATCAATTTTTCACACCCGCCAGTTTTCATGCCGCACCGGCGGTAATCCTGCTCATTGGGACCTGTTCGACTTGAAACCGCCTTTCTATACCGGATTTGTTTGCGGCCAAAAGGTAAAGTCACAAGGGGGGTATTCAGCACTCAAGGCGAAGATGACCTGGTCATGGTATCTTTTTCTATACACCTTCGCCTTTTGCCTCCCAGAGAATATACTATTGTCAAGTTCTTCGCCTATCACCCCTTGAGGGGATGTATTCTGTACACGTATTACAGGGTAAATCCGGCGGTATGC
>JAISDF010000191.1 GCA_031265025.1 Spirochaetaceae bacterium | reverse complement strand
TTGACCGGCGTTACTATACCCAATTCGGTTACCACAATTGGAGAGAGGGCGTTTGAAGATAACAAATTGACCAGTGTTACCATACCCAATTCGGTTACCGCAATTGGATACCGGGCGTTTAAAGATAACCCATTGACCGGCGTTACCATCGGGGCCAATGTCGATATAGAACCTGGTGATTCGAGCAACCCTACATTCCCCGGAGACTTTGTGACTGTTTACACAACGACAAACAACAAGGCGGCGGGGACGTATACCCGTCCTGACACCGGGAGCACGACGTGGGCAAAGCAGTGAGCAGGTAACGCAAAAACTCCGCCTCTCCGCCCCAGGCGGAGAGCAGTAGTTACAGCGCCATCCATGCAAGAACCCGCTCGCCAGCTCGCGGGGGAGGCCCGGCCCCGCCGGGGGGGTAGGCGCAGACCAACGGGCTGCGCCGCAGGGGGGCCGGGCGCTATGGCGGCTGTTTGCCAACGGCAATACGGAAACAGGCCCCCCTTCCCCTTGACTTAAAAATTCTGTATAGTTGCCTATGCTTTACCCCCTTATAAGAGAGCTTTTGAGCCTTGAACCCCTGTCCCAGAGTGTTACGGTCAGGGGCTGGGTAAGGACCAAGCGGGAGTTAAAGAACCTCACCTTTATAGAAGTAAACGACGGGTCCTGCTTTTCCGCTCTGCAGTGTACGTTTGACCGGGAAAAGGGGCTTGGCGCGGAAACCGCGGGCACGCTGGACAGTATCACTACCGGCGCTTCGGTGGAAATACAGGGGCTGCTTGTGCCGTCCCCGGCGGCGGGGCAGAAGGCCGAGCTTGCCGCGGGCGGGATTGTGCTTGTGGGCGGGGCCCCGGCCGAAGACACGGGGAGCACGGCGGCCTATCCTCTGCAAAAAAAACGGCATTCCCTCGAATTCCTCAGGGAGATAGGCCATCTCAGGGCCCGCACCAATACTTTCGGCGCGGTCATGCGGGTGCGGAACCGCCTGGCCTTTGCCATACACCAGTTCTTCCAGGACCGGGGTTTTGTCTATGTCAATACGCCCATCATCACCACAAGCGACGCCGAGGGGGCCGGCGCCATGTTCCAGGTAACGACGCTTGACCTTGGCGAACTGGCAAAGAGCGGCAGGGCGCCCGACTACTCAAAGGACTTTTTCGGAAAGCCGGGCTTTCTCACGGTCTCGGGCCAGCTTGAAGGGGAGACCTATGCCGCCGCCCTTTCACGGGTGTATACCTTCGGCCCGACGTTCAGGGCGGAAAATTCCAATACGGCCCGGCATCTGGCGGAATTCTGGATGGTGGAGCCTGAAATGGCTTTTGCCAATCTTGCGGATAACATGGACCTTGCCGAGGATTTCCTCAAATTCCTCTTTGCCAGGGTAAGGGCCGAGTGCGACGAGGATCTGCGCTTTTTTGACGCCCATATTGAAAAGGGAATCATCGCCGCCCTGGACCAGGTGATACACGCGAAGTTCACCCGCGTAAGCTATACCGACGCGGTGGCCGAACTTGAGAAGCACAAGGACAAGTTTGAATTTCCGCCTTACTGGGGCTGCGATCTCCAGAGCGAGCACGAGAAATTCCTTACCGGCGAAATCGCTTGCGGCCCGGTTATCGTTACCGATTATCCCAAGGAAATAAAAGCCTTTTATATGAAGCAAAACGACGACGGGAAAACCGTCAGGGCCATGGATGTGCTGGTGCCCCGCTTGGGCGAAATCATCGGCGGTTCCCAGAGGGAAGAAAATCTTGAGCGGCTTGAACAGCGCATCACGGAGTCGGGCATGAAAACCGAAGACTACTGGTGGTATCTTGACCTCCGCCGCTACGGGACCGTGCCCCATTCGGGCTTCGGGCTGGGCTTTGAAAGACTTATTCAGTATGTCACCGGCATGGCCAATATACGGGATGTCATCCCCTATCCCCGCTCGGCGGGCCAGGCTGATTTTTAAGGCATGATTTTATTTAGAACAATGGCGGTTTGTACCGCCGCAAAGGAGTAAATGATGAAAAGACTGATACTTGTTCCGGTACTGTTGTGTATGGCCGGGGCCTTCCTCAGCGCCCAGGGCGGGGACCGCTATGAGCCCAATAATTCGGCCACCGGCGCCTACGCGCTTTCGGGGCTGCCGGTGCGCCTCACCGACCTCAACCTTGGCAGCAATGACGAGGACTGGTTCCGCTTTACCGTGACCCAGCCCCAGATGCTCAGGATTGTGACCGAAGGCAATACCGATACCGTGATGACCATATACGGTCCCAATTCGGCGACAGAGGTCTTTGCCGAGAACGACGACTTTTCAGGCAGCGACGGTTACAACGCGGGGGTAAGAACCAATTTCTCAAGTCCCGGAATCTACTACATCAAAATAACGGGCTATAGCGGAGAGACAGGGTCATATACCCTCTCTGTCAGCCCCCTGGTTCTGACTACCGACCCCAACGAACCCAATAACTCAAGGAGCCAGGCGAAATCCCTGGACATAAACAGCCTGCCGAGAACCTTTTCCCTGTCTCCCGGCGGAAACGGCGGTGATCAGGACTGGTACCTTTTGCGGTTTTCCTCGTTCCAGTATCAGGAGAATGAAGGGATCGCCATCTACACCACCGGGGACTGCGATACCTACATGGAGCTTTACCAGGGGGATGAACTCATCGCCGAAAATGATGACGGCGCCGACGGCTACAATGCCAGGGTCAGCTTTGTCCCCCAGCGGCAGCGGAGCGGCAATTATTACCTTATGGTCAGGGGCTATAGCGAAGAAGAGTCCGGCGATTATGACCTTAACGCGGCAATAATACGCGTGGTGATGGACAGGCACGAGCCCAACAACACAAGGAGCCAGGCTACCTCCCTTTCCATAGGCCAGACCATCACGGGGAATACCCTCTCCGAAGGCGACAGCGAGGACTGGTTTACCTTTAGCGTAACGCGGAAGGGCAACTTCATCATCGGGACCGAGGGTGAGGTGGACACCAACATAGAGCTTTTCGGCAGCGACGAGTACAGCATCAAGTCCGATGATGATTCGGGTGATAACTACAACGCCCTTTTGATTGCCAACCTTGATCCGGGGACCTACTTTATCAAAGTAACCCATTACAGCGGAGACGATCTGGAATATTCGCTTTTTGTGAGGCAGTAGGCATTGCCGAAGCGCCGCGTCCTTTTTCTTGTCCTGATTCTGTTTTCAGCCTCCCTGGAGGCCCAGGCGCCGGTTCTGGGCTCCAGGGCCGCGGCGCTTATTGACGTTACCACAGGGACGCTTCTTTACAGCAAGAACGGCGACGAGGAGATTCCTCCGGCCTCCCTTACCAAGCTCATGACCATGCACCTGGTTCTTGAGGACGCCGCGTCGGGAAAGGTCGCGCTTGACAGCATAATCAGCCTTCCCCCGGAAAGCTGGGCGAGAAACCAGCCGCCCCGGTCAAGCCTCATGTTCCTTGACCAGGGGCAGCGCGTAAGCCTCAGGGAGATACTGCTCGGCCTTGCCGTTCCCTCGGGAAACGACGCGGCCGTGGCAGCGGCCCTGTGCCTTGAGCCCACGGTGGAAGCCTTTGTCGGCCGCATGAACCGGGAGGCCCGCGCCCTGGGCATGATCAAAACCACTTTTGTTGAACCGGCGGGCATTTCCGAGTACAACAGGACCACCGCCCTGGAATTCGCCAGATTCTGCTGTTTTTACCTTACCCGCCATCCCGAAGCGCCCGGAGCGTACCATTCGGTTAAGGCGTTCGCCTATCCCCAGGCATCCAATGTAGGCGAAGCGCAAAAAGCAAGGCCCGGAACCATAGTACAGCCAAACCGCAATGAACTGCTCGGCCTTTTTCCCGGAGTGGACGGCCTTAAAACAGGCTATATAGACGAAGCCGGTTACAACATAGCCCTCAGCGCCGAACAGGAAGGAACCCGTTTCGCGGCGGTGCTCCTCGGCGCTCCCCCGACAGGCCAGGGCGAAAGGATCAGGACCAGTGACAGCCTCGCCCTCTTGGAATGGGCCTTTAACTCCTTCAAAACCCTGAGGCCGGAAATCCCCGAAAGCGCGCCCGTAGCCGTCTGGAAGGCCAGGGGGAAAACCGCCGTCGTGATTCCCGGCTCAAGGCCGGAACGCACAGTACCCAGGGACCGGGGCAAGAATATCCGCTTTGAAACGTTCATCAATGAACCGGTAACAGCCCCCCTCCCCGCCGGAAGCGCCATAGGCGAGCTTATTCTCTTTGACGACGATGGAGAGCTCTACCGTATCCCCCTGCTCTTAAAAAACAAGCTTGAACAGGGAAACTGGTTCAAGCGCCTGTGGGATTCAATACGGCTCTTCTTCATGGGCCTGGGGAAGTAAGCAATGAGGGGGAGCACATTCATCCATAATAAGGACACCATGCGTTATCTCGGCAGATCCCCCATAGGGACAATCAAATTCAGACAGGTATCCTCCCATTGGCTTCCTTCATATACTTCCACAATGGTAAATTTGAATACCGCCGTATCGCTGTCCACAGGCTTGGGGAGCCGTATTTCCTGAAAATGATAGCTGTCCGCCAAATCAACGGTCATATCTATGCCTTCGGCGGCACATTCGA
>JAISDF010000108.1 GCA_031265025.1 Spirochaetaceae bacterium | reverse complement strand
TTTGAACTGGTGGAACAGTTCAGACTTGCGGACCAGATCGGCAAATACGTCAACGCCGGTCTTTGCGTTCCGCCATTTGCACTCGCCAAATATGGCGCTTTGTTCATCTCCGTTATACGCCATGATGTCTATTTCCTCTTCCCTGCGCAGGGCGGGATTGGAGCCCCACCAGCGGCCCAGGTCCGTAAAATTGAATCCCGGCTGCGCATAGTACCCTTCAAGGGTTTCCAGCTCCCGCTCCCTGCCTACAAACATCGCTTCTCCAATTTGCTAATTGTACAATTAGTAATTTGACAATTAGCAAATAAATCAAACATAGATTTTTGTGCCGGAATGTCAAGGGGCCATACCAGGAAAAAGCATAGCTGCAAACAAAAGGAGTCCCATAGCGGCTACTACAGGACTCCAGGAAGAAAAGAGGTAAAATGGATGCTTATCTCGTCTTGCGTTTAATCTTTGGCCATGTCTAAAGCCTGTGTAACAGCGACTTTGATGGCCCGCGAGGAAACTGTAGCGCCGGAAACATCATCCACTTCAACACTATTAGAATGGACAATGGATTCGGGGATCCGATCTACTGCGCGGCTGCCAACGCCAGCCGTCTCGTTATTCTCGGTAACTGTTACGGAAACTATCTTGCGATTGTTTACTGTAACAGAAACTTTGATCTCGCCATGAAAACCCTGGCCTATTCCCTCATATGTACCGGGAGTGTAAGAAACCGTCGCCGGTTGTGTAACACAAGCGCTGATGACTGCCAATACGGTAACTAATAAGAACAAAAATACCATTTTCGTCATGTTTTGTTAGTCCCCGATGTGTGCCGCGGCATGTTTACCGGCAAGATACCCGGCTGTAGAGTATGTCGGCAGGGAAGTTCCGCCAAGGTAATATTGGTTAAAATAAGCCCTGTTAGCCATAGCGCCCGCGGCATAAAGATTGGGAATTACCGTACCGTCAGCTTTAAGCACCTGCCCCTCGTCATTGGTCTTGACGCCGCCCATAGAATCCCAGACATTTGGGAACACTTTCGCGGCCCAATACGTTCTGCCGCTGATGGCCCGGGCATTTTGCATATTTTTGCCGGGGACCGCGGAATCTTTACCGGCGGCTACAGACGCATTCCATACGGTAACGGCATTTTGCAGATTTGCGGCGCCCTGGGAATTCAAGCCCATAGCCCCGGCTAAAGCTGAAAGACTATTAGCTGTCTTTACGCTGGCGGGAACCGCGGCAACGCCCGCGGCTAAAGCTGTTTCTTCATCGCTGGACATTTGCTCATCACCAAAAATAACCCAGTAGGGAGTTTTGTTTTCATGAACCATCCACCAGGCAAAAGTACCCCCGTCCATTGTTTCCGCCCCGATACGGTTCCCCTCGTTATTAACGACAATCAGCTCCTCCAGCGGCAGAGAATGTGTAGGCCAGGGAGCAGCCTGTGCCCAATAGTACCACGCTTCGCCGGCAACATTGAGCAGGGCCACATCATAACTGATGCGGCAAACGGTACTAAAGGTACTTTCATACGCGGCGGCGCCAACATCATAAGCCATTTGAATTCCTTCCCCGGTGCCGCTGACATCAGCGAAAGATTGAATATAGGTCAAACCGGGTTCATTTCCCGCCCATGCGGCAACACGTTCAGGGTTTCTGGAGAAACCCCCGGACGCAAGAATAACCTTTTTGGCGTTGACAGTAATAGAACCGCCGTTTGCCGTAACCCCAACGGCCGCACTGTTGTTCATCAGTATGCTTTCAACTTTGCACTCTGTATACACTTTGATTCCCAAGGCTTTTGCCTTGGCGTCAAGAGTCCTTATAAGGACGGAGCCGCCTATTTCATCGGGAGGCGAGGTTACTTTGGGACTGCCGTTTGCGCGAGTTTCAAATACAACTCCGCAGATTTTCGCGAAAAAATCCTGAACTACCATCTTTGACTGCCTGAATACATTGTAGGTTTTTGCATAGTCCGGATAACCTGTTCCGGGCATGGTAATCCGGGCATTGGCGGAAGTAACCATATCAGGGTTTATTATACCGGGAAGGTCTATGTACTGGGTGTTATATGCGGCGCTAAAATTCTGTAGATTGGTATATTGGTCCGCGCTATATACCCATATAGACCAGCCGCCAAGGGCCAAGCGGGTTGTACCACCCACATAATCCTGTTTTTCAAGGATCGTTATGGCAAGATTCGGGTTATCGACCTTTGCTTTTATGGCGGCCGCGTATCCGGCAATCCCCGCACCGACGACTACAATGTCCGCTGTCTCGGTTGATTTAACGTTCTTACTTGACACACAAGCTATAATACTCATGCAAAGTAATACGCTTAGTATCTTAATCGTCATAATTCTGTTTTTCATAGCTTTCCTCCATATGCCGCTATTGTACCCCCCCGAGACGGCAACAGGAATACACAATCCTACCTATTTTTTGCCTAATCCTCTCATGTATGCCGCTCATAACCTTACAAAGCCGGTTTCGATGGGATAGACTTGCCTTATTCTGACCGCGAAGGATTGCTGTATGAAGGAAAAGACAAATTCAGAGTATATCAATACACTCCTCAAAAAAGAACTCGTCAAATGGCTGCCTAAACAATCCATAATCCAGACTGCCGTTGACGGCTTGGCACTTACCCGTTTTGATGAAAGCAGCCACCCTGAAAGCTGTTTTTACCAGCCGATGATTGCGGTTGTCGTTCAAGGCTGGAAATACGCCTTGATTGGTAATAAGGAATACTCTTATGGGGAAGGTTCCTGCATGGTAGTTGGCGTGGATATGCCGGGGGTATACCATATTACAAAAGACCGGAAAGGACACTCTTTTTTGTCTGTTGCGATAAAATTAGATAAATATATTATTACCCAGCTTCTGACCGAAGTCCCGCAGCTTGCCGGAAAAAGCGTGAGTTCTCCCGGCGCGATAGTTGTTTCCAAAGTAAGTGATGAAATACTGGACGCATTCTTACGATTGGTGAAGCTACTGGATAATCCCACACACATCCCTATCCTGTCCCCCATGATTATCCGCGAGATTCATTTTTATTTGCTTGTCAGCTCCCTGGGAGATTACCTCCGCATGGCTAATACCATAGGTACGCAAACAAACCAGATTGCCCTGGCCATTAATTGGCTGCGGGGGCATTACATGGAAGGTCTACAGGTTGAAGACCTGGCCCGGATGGTCAATATGGCCCCTTCAACATTTCACCGTCATTTTCAGCAGCTAACTACCCTTAGCCCTTTGCAGTTTCAAAAACATCTTCGGCTCTATGAAGCAAAACGCTTGATGGCGCTTGAGGGTAAAAATGCCAGTACCGCCGCCATTGATGTAGGCTACAACTCAGTTTCCCAGTTTAACCGGGAATACAAGCGGCAATTCGGCAAACCGCCATTGCAAAATATCAGCAAAAAGCGGGTTACGGTATAATGCTGATGCGGTAACGCAGGGGTGCCGGGCAGTTTTGAAACCGGAATAAAAAGGTTCAGGATAGTGCAACAGGGCGAGACTGAAGGAGGACGGCGTTCCGTTACGTACCGGCGGCGGGGAAATAGCCCTCTCCTTATGGGGCTTTTGATACAGGCTGGGTTCAGTTCTCCCCGGCCAGCGCCGCCTCGAGCTGTTCGCGGGGGCTGCCTTTCCGGGTGATTGTTTTCGCGGCGGCGATAAGGGTTTTAAGGTCCGTTCCTGAACGCGCCACAAGTTCTTCAAGATAATTATCCTGGGCATAGTAGAGCCTGTAGAGGGCCAGGTAGGCGTTGTTTATCTCCAGTTCGGAGAAAAAGCGGTAGTTCTCGCTTTTGAAACGGCTTTCATATTCAGAGACAAAACGTTCCTGGGCGCTTTTGATGATGGCGTCTTTTTCCGCAAGTATGGTTTCCCGGCTGCCGCCGCCAGAGTAGAGGGCCTCAAGCTCGGCGATAAGTCCGTGGATAAAGGACACAAAGGCGGCGCTGTCCGCGTTGGGTTCCGCCGCGGCGCGGTACTCATCGGAACCGGTTCCGTAGCGGCTTTCAATGTAGAGTCTTGAGCCCCGGCTTCCCACAAATTCGGCCAATTCCTCATTGAACTGCGAATCGCCCTTGATATACACCGTGGCATGAAAAAGTTCGTGAATGATGAGATCGGCAAGGGCATGGACAGGATAATTCCGCATATAGGAATAAAGGGGATCGCGGAACCAGCCAAGGGTGCTGAAAGCGTCTACAGGCCGTATCCATACATCGAGGTCTTTTTTGGCGAGTTTTTCGGCTTCTTTCCGGGCGTCCGCCGGATTAAAAAAACCCTTGTAGGGAACCCGGCCCGCCACGGGAAACCACCATTCGTAAGGCGTAAAAGAATCCTTTGCCGACGCGGAGACAACCGCCGCAAGGTAATCGCGGTCAAGTTCCACATAACGGGTATAGTTTTTGCTTTCCCTGAGCCCCAGTTCCTCCGTGGCAAAACGGCGTATGTCATAAACCTGTTCGACAAAGCGCCTGGTCTTTTCCGCGTCTTCGTCATTTCCGCCATCATTCCCACTGCTGTCTTCCAGGAGGGATTCAAGGGGAACGGCCCGGTTGAGGTATCCCAGCATGGCCGCCCCCTGCTTGAGGGTATAGCAGCCTGAAAAAAGGGCGGAAGCGGACAAAACAAACAGCGCGGCCGCCGGAAGCGGCAGGAATACCCACAAGGCAGGGGACAAGGTTTTCTTCTCCTTCATTTTTTTCCCACCTTTTTACACTGGCTGCACCCTATGACATGGACATGGGAACGCCCCGGTTTATCATACATGCGGGCAACCAGAATGTCGCCTGCCTTGAGAATTGCCCCGCAGACCGGGCAGGACCGTACTCTGTCCCCTTCAAGGCAGTAGGCACAGCCGGAAATATACATGAGTCTGTCCACGCCTCCCATCGAGGGATAGGCGGTGGATTTTACCCGCTCGCCCCTGGCAAGAATAGCCGAGCATACAGGACAGGTACGCGGGGCGCCGGGAACTCCGGAGGCGACTCTCCGGGACTTCCTTCGGCGGCGGCGGCCCAACCTTATATGCGTGTTACGGAAAAAAAGAGTGTATCCAAACCAGAGGAGAAAAACGCCGATTATGGACAAAGCCAAAGCCTGAATATATGAACCCATAATACCTTTTAGTCACGTGTCCGGCTTTTCACGTCTGCCCCTAGTCAGCGGAATGGGCAGCGTATATAGTACCCCTGTGGCTACCTTGTATATTATCGGCACGCCCATAGGGAATTTGGGAGATTTAAGCCCCAGGGCCGCTGAAATTCTTAAAACAGCCGGCCTTGTGGCCAGCGAAGATACCCGTCAGACCCTTAAACTGCTCAATCATCTGGGAATCAAGGCAAAAATGGTCTCATGCAGGGCGCAAAATGAACGTTTTGCCGCGGAAAAGGTCCTTTCCGTTCTTGCCCAGGGTCAGGACGCGGCCTATACCAGCGACGCCGGGACTCCCTGCCTGAGCGATCCCGGCGCGGTCCTGGTCCGTATGGCTGCGGAAGCGGGTTATCCGGTGCTGCCTGTACCCGGACCATCGGCCTTTGCCGCCCTGGTCAGTATTGCCGGAGGCATGGACAAGACCGTGGTTTTTGAGGGTTTTGTATCCCCCAAGGCGGGAAAAAGGAGGTCCAGGCTCACGGAGCTTCTTGACAGGAAAGAGGCCTTTGTTATTTACGAATCGCCGTTCAGGATACTCAAGCTGCTTGACGATCTTGCCGATTTAGATGGTGAACGGTATATTTGTGTAGGACGGGAAATGACCAAACTCCATGAGGAATACCTGAGGGGAAGGGCATCTGAGGTCAGGGACCGCCTGGCTGGGCGGGATACCCAAAAAGGCGAATTTTCCGTGTATGTTTCGGGAAAAAAAGGTTAAATTTGAGGCTCTGGACGCCGATAATATATGTAAGGAAAAATAATCAGTAGATTATTTTTTCAAGACGTGCGATACTAGACACAGGATAACAGTATGATGATCGACAGGATAGGTTCCATAGATCCCATTCAGCCCGGCAAGAAGACCAACCGGAGCGGCCAGGTAAATCCCGGTTCCCAGGCGGATTCCATAGCCCTTTCGCGGGAAGCTAAGGAAAAGGCTGAAATTTACCAAACGCTGGAACTCGTGTCCGCGGCCCCCGCTACCAGGGCCGACCGCATAGCCGAACTCAAGGAAAAAATAAACGATCCTGATTATCTCAATGACGTTGTCATCAAGGCTACGGCCGATAAAATAATGGACGCCTTCGGCCTTTAGGAGCCGGGGCCGGAACGGCGTGGAAGAAGGGCGGAGCCAGGACATTCCTTAAGGGGTGCCGCGGGGTTCCGCCTTTTTTTTCGTCAATTTTCGCCACTATGGAGGAGCTTCAAAGACGATGACTGATATATCCTTCAAACTTGATCCTGAAATTATCATAGGCACGGACACGATAAACCGGGCCGGGGCCATCTGCGCCGCCAACGGCGGAAAGGCCTTTATACTAACCGAACAGGTACTGTACGAAAATAAATTCATAGACCGGCTTCTTTCGATCCTGGAGAATGCCCATGTCGAGACCCTGGTTTTTGATGATATACCCGCCCAGGCCACCGCCGCGGTAGCCGAAACCGCGGCCGATCTTGCCAGGGGGGCACGCTGCTCGATTATCGTGGGTTTCGGGGGGCTTAAAACCCAGACCACGGCCAGACTCTGCGCCATGCTGGTCAATTCTTCCGTACCGGTTTTTGATCTTCTGGACGGAAAAAACCCGGACAGGACTTTCCTCCCCTATCTGGCCATACCAACCACGGGAAGGGACCCTTTCCTGTTTTCCGATTCCTTTATCGCCGTGGACCACCGCGACAGGTCCGTTAAACTCATCAAGACCCCCCGTGGTATCTGCACGGCGACCATTATAGACGGCGGGCTCTCGGAATCCCTGTCGGAGAAATTCGCCTCTACCACGGCTTTTGACGGTTTCTGCGCCTGCGTGGAAGGATACTGTTCCACCAGGGCGCATTTTCTTTCGGACGCCCTGTTCGAGCACAGCATCAGCCTCTATGCCGCCATTATGGATTCCTATATGGAGAACCGCATCTTCGACCTTGTGGGAGGCTCAACCAATGCCGGGCTCCTCATGGCCCTGGGCTGCGCCACCAGCGCCCCCGGCATAGGGACGGCCCTGGCCTATGCCCTGAACGGCCGCTTCCCTGTGGCTAAATCCTGGTGTTCCACCGCCATCCTCCCCTATGTGCTTGAGCGTATGATTACCGCCAGACCCGAAAAAATGGCCAAGGTAGCCGGCCTCCTCGGCGAGCCTGTGGAAGGGGCCTCCGTTACCGACGCGGCGAACATGGCCGTAGAGAGCATACGCCGCCGCATGGGTCTGCTCAAAGTCCCCGCGAGGCTCAAGGAATTTGACCTTTCGCTGGATAAACTGGTTACAGTGGCTGAATCGGCCCGGGATCTGGAATTTGTGTCCTACTCGCCAAAGACCATTTCCGCCGAAGACGCCTATGATATTTTGAAACAGGCCTTCTAGTCCCGCTGTCGAAAAAGGCAAGACCATGATTTCCCTTTCAAAATTGGAAAGACTTCCCCGCCATCAGCGCCTGAGAAAAATCCTTAAAATGATATGTCTTGCCGAAGAAAAGCGCCTCCGCGTATCAGACGCTCCGGGCAAAAACGAAGCGGCCCATGATACGGAACTTGTGGAACTGCTCATCCGGGACCCGGATTTTTCCCCCGCCGCCGCGTCGGCCCTCAGGGAAGCCCAAAGCGCGCTCAGGGAAGCGGAGACTGCCCCTGGGGAGGACGGCGGTTCCCCTGCGCGGCGGGCCCTCAATACCGTAAGGCACATACTTCTTGCTGAAACAGGAAGACAGGCCGCGGACTGGGATTTTCTTGATACGGGAGGAAAACTTGATCCTGCAAAACGGCGCGTCTTTCCCGGCATGCTGATCTATCTCGAAGACATACGCTCGCCCTTTAATGTGGGGGCCATATTCCGCAGCGCCGAATCCTTTGGCGTCGAAAAAATCATCCTCTCCCCCCTCTGCGCCGACCCTGAACACGTCCGGGCCAGAAGGAGCGGCATGGGCTGCGTGGACCTTGTAGCCTGGCAGCGAAGCGGCCTTGATCCCCTCACTGAGCTTGCGTCAACAGGACTCCCTGTTTTTGCCCTGGAAAGCGGAGGCGCCGCCCCCGGTAAATTTGCCTTCCCGAAACAGGGCATCATGCTTACAGGTTCTGAGGAACTGGGTCTCAGCGGCAGGGCGCTGGACATGGCCGGCGCGTCCCTGGGCCGGCTTACCATACCCACCTACGGCGCCAAAGGCTCCCTCAATGTCGCCGTAGCCGCGAGCATCGCCCTCCAGGTATGGGCCGAAACCCTGGCTTAAACCGGGGCCTTGTTATGCCGAAAGGTTTACCGAGAACCCCAGCGTTGATGACACCTTGATAAAAGTCAGCAAATTACAATTATATCCATTTTCTATTTTTGATAACTGCTGCTGGGTTATATGGCTTTTGGAATTAGCGTTATCTTGTATCCGAGGGAATCGGCTACTTTTGCGACGGTCTCAAAGGCAGGATGTCCTTCTGCCGAAAGAGACTGATAGAGCGTGGTCCTGGAAACACCGGCCGCCCTGGCGGCACTCGTCATGGCCTTTCGTGCTCTGGCAATATCCGCAAGGGCGATCGGAAGAAATGTAAAATCTTTTTCTTCAAGTACTACGTTAAGGTATTCCTCGATATCTTTTTCGGTTTTCAGGTAGTCAATAATTTCAAATTTTTTCGTTTTAAGCATTTATATCTCCTTTGCCATTTTTCTGGCATTTTTAATATCCTGTTTTTGCGTAGACTTATCCCCGCCACAAAGAAGTATGATAATTCTTGTACCTTTGTTAAGGAAGTACAATCTGAAGCCTGAGCCAAAGCGAATCTTTGCTTCAAAGAGGCCGCCTTCAAGTGATCGGGTTTCGCCAAGTGAACCAAGGGACAGAGATCTGATACGTTTGATAATTACCTTCTGGGTTTTGCTGTCTTGGATGCTTCCAAGCCAACTGTCAAATTCCCCAGTGGTTTCAATATCGTACATACTAGTATTGTATTATATATAAGACAAAAGGTCAAGGAATTTTTATATATTGTTCTTTGTTCAGGAGGGAAGATTAGAAACTGGATAATTTTCAGCGGACGACGGGAGTCGAACCCGCGTCACAAGCTTGGGAAGCTTGGATAATACCGTTATATGACGTCCGCTTTTCCCTTATGGGATTCCACTATAGCTGAAAAGCCCATTCTTGTCAATTTGCCGTATCGGTTCTGCTCATCACGCCGGATAATTGAGCCGTTCAGGGCCGGCGTTTTTAAGCGTGTCCCTGTAACGGCGCATTTCCCATTTTGCCATGTTGAGGTTCTGCTCGGACCAGTTGCCGCATTCGGCGGGGCTGGCGCCGGGGATGGGGCCGTCAAAGGCGAGTATCCAGGAGGCCATTTCGTCGAGGAGGGGGAGTATGTCATTTGGAACGAGGCTGCCTTCGGCTATGAGGTAAAAGCCGGTACGGCAGCCCATGGGACCAAAGTACACGATACGGTTTCCCCATGTTTCGTGGGACCTGAGGAAGGTCGCGCCAAGATGCTCAAAGGTATGCAGAGCCGGCATATCTATCACCGGCTCCTGGTTCGGCTGCTTGAAGCGGAGGTCAAAGGTGGTGAGCACGGTCTGTCCGAAACGGTCTTTGCGGGACACATAGAGCCCCGGAAGAAGCCTGAGATGATCAATCTGAAAACTGGCAATCTTTTCCATAACTATACCTCATATTCCTTTATGATACGGCAGACTATCTGCCCTGAATGCGCTGACGCTGCCGGAAGAAATTCGTCAAAGGTCATGGGCGATTCGGCGCCGGCTATGTCGGAAAGGGCCCTGATGATCAGGAAAGGGATGTTAAAGAGAAAACAGGTATGGGCTACGGCGGCGCCTTCCATCTCCACGGCCTTTACCAGGGGAAAAAGTTCTTTTACCGCGTTAATGCGGGTGCTCTCGCACATGAATACGTCTCCCGACGCGATGACGCCCCTGACGCCGTTAAATTTCGGGGGCAGGAGTTTTTCGGCTTTAAGTTCCGCCACGGCCCGTTCCGCCCTGAGTATGAGGTCCTCTTTGACAAGGAACACAGCGGGACAGCCGGGGAGCTGGCCGGGAACGTACTTAAAGCCGGTAAGGTCCACATCATGGTAGAGAAGCCCTGTGGAAATAACAGCGTCGCCGAAATTGAGGGAAGGGTCTATGCCGCCTGCCGATCCTGAATTGATAACCAGGCCGGGGCGGTACTCCCGGATGAGAAAGGCCGTTCCCAGGGCGGCGTTTACCTTGCCTATGCCGCAGCGCAGCAGCACAGCCTCCCTGCCTTCAAGCTCGCCTGAGATAAATTCAAAAGGACCCACGGCTTTGGTCTGGGTATACTTCATGCGGGAACGGAGTATCTTTACTTCGTCTTCCATAGCGCCTATCACGCCGATCATAGTACCGCTCCTTCAATCTTATCCGTCATTACGGGAAACCCGCCGGGTTTTTCCTGCCCGCCCTTGGACTGTTCAAGCCTGAAAAGGAGGCCCGTGCCCCAGACAGTGCTCCGGTTGCGGCCCCGTTCCTTGGAAAGGTAGAGGGCCTCGTCGGCCCGCTTGATAATTTCGTCAGGGCACGCCTGGTCTTTTCCGGCAAAGCTGACCATGCCTATGCTGACCGTAACCCTGGGCAGGGGAGGCGACCAGGGAACGGTCATCCCGGCAATCTGTGTCCGCAGCCTTTCGGCCACTATCCAGGCGGTATCCTTGCCGGTATCGGGAAGCAGCACGGTAAATTCCTCCCCGCCGAAACGGGAAGGTATATCTTCGGTACGGACGCAGTTCTTGAGGGTCAGGGCTATGGCCTCAAGCACCCTGTCGCCGGCAAGATGCCCGTAGCTGTCATTGAAATTCTTGAACTTGTCCACATCAAGCACCATGAGGGAAGCGGGTTTTTTGAAACGCCTTACCCTTGCCAGTTCCTCGTTAAGACGGCTCATAAAAAAGCCGTGGTTAAAAAGGCCGGTCTTTACGTCCCGCACCGAATATTCATAATGAAGATGGTTTTGTATGGCCTGGGCGACAAAGGACATGAGCTGGGTAAGGTAATTCAACTCCTGGGCATTGTACTTGTCTCCCAGCAGTTTTGAACCGATGAGGATGAGGCTGTAGAGGCCCGACGGCCCGATTATGGGGACCACCAGTTCGGGATGAAGATCTTCCATCACCCTGACCGCTTCCTTGTCCTCCATCTGCTCAAGGAGCAAATCATAACTTATGGGTTTTTTATATTCCTGAAAAAAGGCCTCAAAGGGGGCTATGCTGTCAATGTCAAGCGAGAGGTCTATCATCTTGTAATTCTTGTAGCCCTTGGTGGTAATGGTCTCCTTGTTTTGAAGGGGCCTGAGTATAAAAAAGATAAACGAAGGCAGAAAATGATCCGAAAGCTGCCAGACCGTAGCGTCCATGATGTCGTCTATAGTGGCGCGGTTAAAAATATCCGACGCGCTGTTGAGGATATTTTTGTATCCCCGTATTTCGGTGTTCAGGTTGTCAATATACCGGAAAATTCCTATTTCCTGCAAAAGACCGTACTGTTCGAGGACCCTGGGATTGGACAGGAAATCGTCTTCGATATCGGTACTCATTATGTTGTTGAATACCGCTCCGTAACCTGACTCCTCCAGTCTGAACGGGTATTTTGATCCTCCCACTGGAGTATCTTTTTAATTTGAAAGTTTCTGTGATCCTGGGGATTACTGTAGTGGACTATGCCGAAACGACCGCCGCCTATATAGCTCATTTGATCGCCCTCTTCAAGAAGCTCCCGTCCGCTCAGGGCGCTGAGTGCACATTCAAAGTGAACAGGTGTCCCGGAAACCTTGTCGCCAAGCGCCGCCGCCAGGTCCTTTACGGGCTTGCCGCAGAGCGGGCATTCCGGCTCGGGAAGCGGCTCCTGGCTTACCTTGGGGGCTGTCCATTTGGGCCTGTCTACCAGAACACCCCGGTTCTTGTCAAAACGGGGCTTGCCGCCCCTTTTTCCGTCTTTCTGCCAGGAATCGGAATTTCCCGCCGGGGACCGGAAATCCTGATTTTCCCTGGAACTTCCGGCCGCGTTTCCCGTGAAGGCAGGCTGGGAATTTCCCCTGTCCCGGTTTCTAAAAGGACGGCGGCGTCCGCCTCTTCCGTTGTTACTCATTATACCCCTCGCCTCCCGCGGGATTTCCGGCAAAATCCGCTCCCGCGGAACCATGGACAAATTCATTACTTATTATCTGGGCAATACGATGAATCGCCTGGTCTAAATATTCCTTATTATCCACCAGTTTGCGTAATTTTTCAATTCGTGTTTTGTCGTATTGTTCCGGCCGGGGAACCGCCATATCTACTCCAGAAAAGCCGATTCGATATGCTTTATGTCCAAAATATCCAAAAAGAGGACATCAAAGCGCACATCCATACCATTATATTCTCGATGGGAAGCCAGAAAATACTTAGCTGTTTCAATGATGCGTTTTTGCTTTTTCCGGTCTATGCTCTGTTCCAGGTCGGCAAAGTCCAGCGCGGACCAGGTTTTAACCTCGGCAAACACCACGGTCTCGCCGTCAAGGGCGATAATGTCGATTTCGCCGGTTCTGGTACGGTAGTTTCGGGCAAGAATCCGCATGCCTTTTTCGCGGAGAAAACACTCTGCCCGCTCTTCGCCGGCCCTGCCCTTTGCCGGATTGTCCTGTGGGGCCGCTTTCCCGGACACTTATTTCTTCTTGTTGAGTTCCCTGGGGTCCAGAGCCTTGGCAATAAAAAGGCTCTTTTCGGTCAAAAGTTCGATAAGATCGCCTTCATCCTGTTTGAAAACTTTGCCGAATTCGTCAATGAGTATGCGTATATTGGGCCGCAGGGGAGCGTCGCCCCTGACCTCCACCACTCTGGCTATGGCGCCGTTGTTAAGGAGTATTATGGAACCTATAGGGTAAATTCCCATAGTTTGAATAAAGGCCTTTAGCACATCAGGATCAAAGCGGCGGGAATTGTCGGAAAGCAGGTTTTTCATTGCCTGATACCCCATCATGGAGTTGCGGTAGGGTTTCTCGCTTACCATGGCTTCAAAGGCATCGGCCACCGAAACAATGCGGGCGCCCAGGTCTATGGCTGTCCCTGAAACCCGCCGGGGGTACCCCTCGCCGTCCCAGCGCTCGTGATGCTGGAGGGCCACAATGCCTACATCCTCAGGGTAAAGCAGTTCCTTGCAGATGATCTTATAGGTATACAGAGGATGGGCCTGCATACGCTGGACTTCGGCGGCGCTCAGGCCGCCCTTTTTCTCGGTGATTTCTTTGGGAAGCCGCAGCATACCCGCGTCGTGGAGCAGCGCGCCGGTGGTAATCTGCATGACCTTGTGGTTGGGGAGCTTCATCTCCAGCGCGATAAGGGCGGTCAGTATGGCGGTATTGACAGAACTTTTTGCCAGTTCGCGGCCCGAAACCTCGCCGCCGAGTATAAAGCCGATAATCTGGTCCCGCTGTTCCCTGACAACATAGAGCAGGCCGCCGGTAATATTGTCAATGGACCTGACTTCTATGGCTATACCCGCACCTATATTGGTGAATACCTCATCCAGTTTGGAGATGAGATCCATATAGGTTCTGTAGGCGCTGGAATTTTCTTTTACATCAATAAGGGAAAGGAGGCCGCCGGATTTTTGTTCCGCTGCTTTTTTCGCTTCTCCCGCCTGTTCATCCGCGTTAATCATCTCGCCGTCGGTCGTAACTGAATCGACGCCCCAGGACGCAAGGCGGTCCAGGTCCTTTTTGCGGATAGCTATCCCTGCCGGTACGAGAATGTTGTTTCCTTCGATATAGACGGGCTCAGTAAACGATGATCCTGCCCGCAAGGATTTTACCGGAATTTTCTTCATTTTTTTTCCTCTGTAAGCACAAAGGCCAGGATTTTGGCAACAAGTTCCCAGCACTGTTCTGGTATATAATCGCCCACTTTTACCTGAGAATCAAGTAGCGCGGACAGGGCCGCGTCCTCGACTATTTCTATACCCGCCCCCCGGGCAAGCTCAATGATGTGTTCCGCCTCCCGGCCCCTGCCCTTGGCCAAAAGCTCAGGCGCTTCTTTCCCGGAGGCGTAGCCCAGGGCAGCGGCCCGCTTGTTTCTGAGTTCAGCCATCAGGCTTCCTCGTCTACCCGAAGGGGAAGGCCGGCCTCTCCGTCAAGGATAAACAGGCCGCCGGCCTCAAGAATCCTGACGCCGCTTGCCGGGGGAACAAGAACCTTGCGCAGTTCCTTTTCGAGCCTCATTTGCCCGGTTTTGGAAGGAAGGGGATCAAGGTAAAGCCTCGCCTCTCCGCCCTCTCCCGGTTTGTCCAGCACAAAGAGCCGGCGGCCCCCAGCGCTGATAATATCAACGGCAAGGCGCATAGCCCTGAGGGGAATACCGCCCTGGTTTTCCAGCAGCAAACGGAGGGTAATATCAAAATCAACACCGTCAGCCGAATAGTTCAGGGGGAAAACCATCCAGAAAGCGCCGTCTTTTCCGGGGAGGCGGTTTAGAAGGGTCCACCGGGAATCAACAACCCCGGAGAGGGCCTTTATTTCCTTGGCAAGGGCTGGGATTTCACTGAAGGCGCTCAGGTCTTTTCGCTTTTCGGAAAAGCTCTGTCCCCCGCCGTGTCCGCCTGATTTTTGCTCCCCGCCTGACTGCCCGGAATCCCTTGCGGCGGGGTCTATGGCCGAGGCATAGGCGGAGAGGGCTTCATCGCGCAGCGCGACACCCTTGCCGGCCGCGGCGGCGGCGGCCAGAGCGCGGGCCGGTGAGGCAAGGCGGCCCAACTGCTTCCTGATTTTGGCAAGCCGGGCCGGGTCCATGGCCAGGGAAAAATTTTTGAACGCCGTGAGAAGGAAGCCTGAAAGGTTGTCCGGGGGAAGGCCGAGGGAAAGGAGCAGGGTACGGAGCGCCTGGGCCGGGGGCGCTGTTTGGGCCGCCGGGGACGCGGTACCTGACGGCCCGGCGGCCGGTGGCTGAACCGCGGCTGTATTGTGTATGCCTGTCGCGTTGCCCGTAGGGCGCTCTGCCGGGGACAGAGTACGGGACCCGCCCATTCCCCGGGCAGGACCGGATTTTGAAGAAATTCCGGCCTGTTCTACATGGGGTTTCGCGCCCTGCTTTCCCGGTATATGTTCCCCGGAGGGTGTTTTACGCGCTGAAGTATGTTTTTTTACACGGTCGCCGGCAGAGGCCGGAACTCCGGGAGTACGGGATGCTGTCCCGGATACCTGGGGAGTCTTGGGCCCCACAGCCTCAACTCTTGGGGGTATTGGCCCCGGCGGCGGAACGGGCTTTGGCGGCTCTGGCCTGCTTGGTCAGCACCAGTTCCTTGATCTTGGCGGCTTTGCCCACTTTGCCGCGGATATAGTACAGCTTGGCCCGCCTGACCTTGCCGGGACGCACCACTTCAACCTTGGCAAGGCGGGGAGAATGAATGGGAAATACCCGTTCCACGCCGACGCCGTAGGAATTTTTGCGTACCATAAAGGTCTTTCCTATCCGGCCGTTCTTCATGGCAATCACCAGACCCTCATAAATCTGGATACGCTCGGTCTTGCCTTCAACAATCTTGAAATGCACTTTAACCGTATCGCCGACCTTGAAATCATCGATGGTTTCTTTCATCTGGGAGGCTTCAATAGCCCGTATCTCGTTCATGCTTCCCCCTCGGAATGACCCGTTTTTTCGGGTTTGTCCTGTAATTCGTCTATAAGCGCGCAGATTTCCCGGTCAAAAATTCCCGCGTCAAGACCCTTGCGGATCAAATCGGGCCTGACCCTCAGGGTTTTTTCAACCCTTTTGCGGAGCCGCCATCGCCTGATATGTTCATGATGCCCTGAAAGCAAAGGTTCAGGGACTGTCATAGTAGCATACTTTTCAGGCCGTGTATACTGGGGATACTCCAATAAACCCCCGGAAAAGCTCTCTTCGGCAAGGGAACCGGGGGTAATGACTTCTTCAAGCAGCCGGTAGGTGGCGTCGATTACGCTCAGGGCGGCCACTTCGCCTGAGGAAAGCACATAATCCCCTACCGAAAGCTCTTCGTCCACAAACCCGTCTATGATACGCTGGTCTATGCCCTCATAACGGCCGCAGATAAGAACCAGTTCGTCTTCACCGGCAAGCTCCCTGGCCAGGGCCTGGTCAAAGGGCCTTCCGCCGGGAGAAAGGTACAGCACCCGCCGCGCCGGGGACAGAGCATCTGTTGGAGGCAGATCTCTTGGGGACAGAGTAACTGCCGGGGACAGAGCTTCGCCGGGTTCCTGTCCTGAATCAAGCCGGTTTACGATGCCAAGGGATTTCAGGGCCAGGCCAAGAGGCTCGGCCATCATCAGCATGCCCGCCCCGCCGCCATAGGGGGCGTCATCACAGGTATGATGCCTGTCATGGGCAAAATCCCGTATGTTAAGGGCCTGATAGGCGACGATGCCCCGTTTTACGGCCCTTGCCATGATTGAATTGGCAAAATAGGCGTCGATGATTTCAGGGAACAGGGTCAGGACGGTATAGTTCATTCAAGAATCCACTCCGAAAGAAGGGGTATGGTACGTTTTTCGCTGTCCATATCGCCGAAAAATTCCTTCCTGAACGGAACCAGATGAGTTTTGCCTGAAAGCAGCCTCACTTCGACAAGCCAGCCGCCGCCGCCCTCAATCACGTCGTTTACGGTCCCCACGGCCGTCTGTTCCGGCAGGGCGTCCTGCGCGCCGGGTGAAACGACTTCGAGCCCCTTGAGATCTTCAATATAATATTCATTTTCGGCCAGGGGCGCGGCCCGCTCCCTGCCGGTTATCAGAGCGGCGCCCGACAGGGTCCTGGCTGCCTCAGGGGTTTCGATTCCCCGGAATTTCATGAGAATTTGACCGGAATTTGCCCTGGTTTCTTCAACAACGCAGGTTTTTTCACCTGTTTTTCCGCATAAAAGAATCTCTTTGAGGGCAAGAAGATGTTCCCATTCCCCGGATGCCGAGTGAATCTTCACAAAGCCTTCAAGTCCATGGGGCTGTCCCACATGGCCCACTATAAACTGTTGAACCATACCCGCATTATGGTTGTTTTTTCAGTCCAGAATCTCAAGTACAGTGCGTTTGCCGCTCTTGGCGGTAGCCGCCTGAAGCACGGTTCGTATGGCTTTGGCGATGCGGCCGTGCTTTCCTATGACCTTGCCTATATCATCAGGGGCAACCCGCAGTTCCAGAATGGTGGATTTTTCGCCTTCGACAACATTCAACTGAACCTGGGACACATCGTCTACCAGGGATTTCACTATATATTCAACCAGATCTTTTTCCATTGTTTACTCCTGTACCCAATACAAATAACACCAGAGATGCTCTTTCAAAACTAACCGAGTTTTGAAACTGACTCGAGGGTTATGTTCTTCTTGTTAAGAATCTGGTGTACCGTATCGCTTACAGAGGCACCGTTTTTCAGCCACCCCCTGATTTTTTCCTCATTAAGCACGATCTGCTTGTCTCCGGCTTCGATGGGATGATAGTAACCCAGTTCCTCAATGGTCTTGCCGTCACGGGGGGCCCGCCCGTCCATGACCACAATACGGTAATACGGTCTCTTTTTTGTACCGAATTTCTTGAGTCTAATCCTCGCGCCCATAAGTCCTCCTCAGGTTCCGCGTTCGTAAATCCGATTTACCGGTAAAACGGCCGCAGGATCGGATCAACCGTTCCGGCCGCTTTGGTTTACGCCGTTTGTTCGTGGAAAGGGTTTACCGCCCCGAATACAGCGCCTTATGGAAACACCATACCCTGCCTTCAAGGAAAAGTCAATTGACTTGCGGGAATCCTTGAGCCATAGGCCTGTCCGCACTATACTGGGGTAATGAGTATTTTTGAGATAATGATGCTGCTCTGTTTTGCCGCCTCATGGCCGGTGAATATCTTCAAGTCCATAAAGGCCCGGTCATCCAGGGGAAAGAGCCTTGCTTTTCTCGTTATCGTATGGGTGGGCTATGCCAGTGGTATTACCCACAAGATCCTGTTTTCCAGGGATCCGGTGATGGCCCTCTATATTCTTAACTTCATCATGGTAGGGATAGACATTTCCCTGTGGTTTATCAACAGGCGCCGTGATATAGCGGCCGGGACTCCTTCATAAATATGAAAACGATATTCATTTTCATATTGACAAATTTTGTTCAATTTTGTAGAATACAAAAATGGCGAAGCGTCCTGAAAATTATCGTACCCGGCAGGGACAGTGCATTCTTGACTACATAAAGTCCCTGGGGGGCGGTCATGTAACCGTTACCCAGATTGTACGCCATTTTGAAGATACACGGGAGTTCATCGGAGTGACCACCGTGTACCGGCATCTTGAAAAACTGGCCGCCGGCGGGATGATACGCAAATATGTCCTCCCCGGCGGAAAAAGCGCCTGCTATCAATACGCGGGTGGTAAGGCGGACTGCCGGGAGCACTTCCACCTGAAATGCGAAAGCTGCGGCGCTCTCATCCACGCGGACTGCGATTTTCTGGACAAGATTGAAAGGCATCTCCTCAAGAGGCATGATTTTCAAATCAACCTGCTTAAAACTGTTTTTTATGGGACCTGTAAAAAATGTCTTGCCGGCGCTTGAACCACGGTCCGGCAGGACGGGCGGAGATATTTGTCCTTGTCCTTTGTCTTTGCTTTGTTATGACTCCTGTTTTTTCCGAAGGCTTTAACGCGGTTCAGGCGGACCACGATTGCCGCGGCGAGGGATGCCCTGTCTGCCTTTTGATACAGCGGGGTGAAGATTTTTTCAGACAGTACAAATACGCCGCCCCTTATTCCGGTTTTTCTTCCGGCGTTCTTGTGCCGGTTCTCCTTGTCCCCGATCTTGTTCCTTTCCGTTTTACCATAACAAGCGCGGTACAGCTAAAAGTAAAAATGAACACATGATGACGCGCGTTCTCCGTATGCGTTTTATGTGATTATGGGACTGTTTCAATTTGTTGAATTTTCAAACAACAGCCCTGGACAACAACGGGAGAAACGGCCTGCTGCCGGTTTTCCCAAAGGAGCTTATAGTTATGAAGCGAATCGTTTTTTTTATATGCATAGCGCTTTCCTTTACCATGACCCTGCCGGCCAAGGGACGGGGGGATGCCGGACGGGCGAACGGAAAAATAAATGTGGTTACCACTATCTTTCCGCCCTATGATTTTGTCCGCGAAATAGCCGGAAACAAGGTCAACCTTACCATGCTGCTTCCGCCGGGCGCGGAGAGCCATTCCTTTGAACCTACGCCCCAGGATATTATCAGGATACAAAACTGCGATGTCTTTGTGTATGTGGGCGGTGAATCCGATGCCTGGATAGAACGTATCCTCGAATCAATAGATACAGGGAACATAGAAATCATCACCCTCATGGACTGCGTGGATGTGGTGGAAGAGCTTGTTGTCGAAGGAATGCAGGACGAGGAGGAAGGCGAAGAAGAAGAAGTTGAATATGACGAGCATGTCTGGACTTCTCCCAGAAACGCAAAACTCATCGTGCAAAAGATCGCCGAGGTTCTTAAAGAGCGGGATGCGCCTAACGCGGCGGTCTATGACCAAAACACCGCTTCCTACCTGGCAAAATTAACGGAACTGGACGCTTCTTTTCAGGGCATGATAAGCGGCGCGAGGCGGAAGACTTTTATATTCGGGGACCGTTTCCCCTTCCGCTACTTTGCCGACGCCTACGGCCTCAGCTACTATGCCGCCTTCCCCGGCTGCTCCACCGAGACCGAATGCAGCGCCGCGACCATAGCCTTCCTGGTCAACAAGGTCAGGGCCGAAAGGATACCCGTGATTTTTTATATTGAACTTTCCAATGAAAGAATCGCCGACGCCATCTGCGAGGAAACAGGCGCCAAAAAACTGCTGCTCCACGCGGT
>JAISDF010000063.1 GCA_031265025.1 Spirochaetaceae bacterium | reverse complement strand
TTGTCCGGTATGCGCCTGACGCCGTCCCGGTCTTCTTCCACCGGGACCTCTATGCCGAAGACCGTCTCGTCATAGGAGGTGTAGGCGTTTACCTCCGGCCCAAAACGCATGCCCAGGGTGCGCAGATAATTTATAAGATCGGCTTCGGGAAAGCGTTCTGTCCCGTTAAAGGCCATGTGTTCCACAAAATGGGCAAGGCCCTGTTCATGTTCCTGCTCCAATACCGAACCCGCGTCAACCGCCAGAGTCAGGTAGGCCCTTCCCTGTGGTTTGGCGTTTTCGAGGATATAGTACGTAAGGCCGCTGGGAAGCCTGCCCTTTCGGGCGTTCTTCATAAAGGGAAGGGGATCACGGGCCTCTCCCAGGCTGCCGTAGTTTTGGGGCCGTAAGGCCTGATCGGTGGAACAGGACAGCAGGGAGGCGGACAGCAGCGGAGCGGCAAGAAAAACCGCCAGGGCAAGGATGCCCCCATGGACAGTCCGGAGAAGACAGGCACGTTTTCCGTCGGAACACCGAAGGCCGGCCGCTTGTTTTTTAAGAGATATCAGTTCTTTCATGATTTTCAGTATAACAAAACAAGCGCATATTTACAAATCCCGGCGGCCTTTTCGTCGGGTGAGCTTTAACAAGCTGAAAAAATACGATACTATCGGGTTATGGCGATTTCCATGTATTCTCTTGGCGCGGCCGAGGAAGTAACCGGATCCAAACATGTGCTTGAGCTTGACGGCAGGAGCTTCCTCATTGACTGCGGCGCCTTTCAGGGAAAACGGGCGGAGGCCGACCGGAAAAACCGGGATATCGGCATCAGCGCCGACCGCATTGAGGCGGTTATACTTACCCACGGACACTTTGATCACTGCGGGCTTCTTCCCCTCCTGACCAGGCGGGGCTATAAAGGAAACATTTTTGCCACTCCGGCAAGCAGGGATATAGCGAGCCTCGTGATGATGGACACGGCCAAGATACAGGCCCGTGACGCGGAATACCTGCGCAAGCAGGCAAAAAAGAAAGGCGAGGAATTCAACTGGGAGCCTCTTTTTACCGAGCAGGACGCTATAGAGGCCACAGGCCAGATAGTCGGGGTCAGTTATAACCGGCCTGTCAGCGTTGACAACGGCGTGAGGCTGGAATTTTTTGACGCCGGCCATATACTGGGTTCGGCCATGGCCTTTTTTACCGTCAGCTCAGGCGGAAAGGAAGTCCGCGTCGCCTATACCGGAGACCTGGGCCGCCCGGATAAACCCATCATACGGGACCCTTCGCTCATACCACAGGCTGATTACATAGTGCTTGAAAGCACCTACGGAAACAGAAAGCATGATTCGGCCGGCGACGCCCTGAAGCAGCTTGCCGGCATTGCAAAGCGGGCGGTCAAGAACAAGGGCCGCATACTCATTCCTTCATTTGCCATAGAGAGAACGCAGGAACTGGTGTACTACTTCCACCTGCTGGTTGACGAAGGGGAGATTCCGCCCATTCCCATTTATGTTGATTCGCCCATGGCAACTAACGCTACGACGATCTTTCAGGTTCATCCTGAATGTTATGACAAAGATGTCCACGAGGCTTTTACCAGGCACCACAAGAATCCCTTTGGGTTTAATTCGCTCCATTTTACCACCAGTGTGGACGAATCAAAGGCCCTCAACAATCATCCCGGCCCCCTTATCATCATATCCGCCGACGGCATGTGCGAGGCCGGACGCATCCAGCATCACCTGATGAACAGCATAGAAAACCCGGACACGACAATACTCATCGTGGGTTATATGGCCGAGAATACCCTGGGCCGCCGCATACGCAACAGGGAAAATGAAGTGAAGATACAGGGCCGGTGGTTCAAAAGAAGGGCCGCCGTGGAGGAGCTTAACGCTTTCAGCGCCCATGCGGATTATGAAGAAGCCACGGCCTGGCTTAAGCGGCTTGACACCACGGCGCTGAAAAAGATCTTTCTCGTTCACGGTGAACCTGCCGCCCAGAATTTTTTCCGCGATCATCTTGTTTCCCTGGGGTATCCTGTGCAAATCGTCAAATACGGCGAAACCTATGGGCTCGGTTAGAACGCGATGACCTGTCTCACCGGCTTTCATGCCATGGAAGAATGGATTAAGGCGGGCAGGCCCGTCATCGCCCTCCTCGTCGCCAAGCCCGGCCCCAGGTCCAGGGAACTTGTGGACCTCGCCCAGTCCCGGAAAATACGCATAGAGCGGGTGGGAACCCATGAGCTTGATTCCCTTGCCCGCGACCACCGGGGCGTGGCCCTGCAAATAGAGGGCGGGGAAAGCGGCGGCGAAATGACCGTAGAGCTTTTTCTTGAAAAGCTCGGCGAAAGAAAAGACGCCCTTGTCCTGCTCCTTGACGAAATAACCGATCCCCATAACTACGGGGCCATACTCCGTTCGGCCGACCAGTTTGGCGTTGACCTGGTGATTTCCCGGAACAGGCGCAACGCCAAACACGCCGATGTCATCGCCAAAACCTCGTCGGGCGCCGTGTCCTGGGTTCCCCAGGCAGAAACCGCGAACCTTGTCAGGACGGCCGGACAGCTCAAGGATGCGGGCTTCTGGATTTACGGCGCCGATATGAAGGGCGAAAGCGCGTACAAACTGGACCTTGGGGGAAGGACAGCCCTCATCCTGGGAAGCGAAGGCACAGGCCTCTCCCGGCTCCTCCGGGAACACTGCGACGGCTTCGCGGCGCTTCCTTCCCTGGGCCGCCTTGATTCCCTCAATGTGTCCGTCGCCGCCGGGACCCTGCTCTACGAAGTATGCCGCCAGCGGGAACAGCGCCGGGAGACCTCAGCGTCCTGACAGCGGATTGTAACGAAACGCGAAGCGTATGTTACCGGGCATAGCAGTACGCGCAGCCCGCCTGACAAGTGCCGTAGGTTCCGATGTCAATGCTGGGAGCGCAGCGGCAGTGTTCGCGCTGCTTTGCCCTGCCGGACACCTCAATGCCCCACTGTTCCCGTATAAAGCCCCTGTCTATGCACGCGCCTCCGGATATGCCCAGGCCGCCCAGGTCCTCTTTTTCGGCGCAGCACTGCATGGACATCCCAACTTCCCGCGCGATACCCGAAAGTTCCCTGAGCAGCTCCCGCACTTCGGGAAGGAAACAGAGCGCCGCGTCCCGCATGGGCAGCAGGGCGAATCCGCCCCGCTCTTCAAGGCGAGCCATGCGGCGGGCGGCCCTCGGGTATTCATCATAGACGCTTATGATAACCTTTGTTACGGCCCCCTTGAGGGCCTGGGAGAGCTTCCTGAAATTATCCAGATGAAAATCCCTTGCGGTAACGCTGCTTAAAATAACGGGGTCATAACGCCAGAACACGCGGCCCGATCCGAAACGGCCGGATAATTCACGGAGGGCGCGCAGGACAAGGGCCTTATCGGGCGGATTGGTTTCCAGAGAAAAGGGATAGCCGGTGAGGGTGGTCATGCAATACCATTTGTACCCCATGTTTTCAAGGGTTTTTCCGTGAACGAGCAGGACCGAAGGGTCCCTGGTCCAAAATACCAGGACCTGGGCATAGTCCGGGAGCAGGGACACCCGCTTTACCTGATTCCTGTTGAAGGGATTAACGGTGTCAACAAAGCCATCGGCAAGTCTTTCCAGAAACCATTCAAATTGAAAGCGGGGTATGTCGCCCCGCCGGGAAATACTGATAATCATAGCTTGACTTTAATTGCCCAACCGGGTATATTCAAGCACATCTGGGGGTGTAGCTCAGTTGGCTAGAGCGTTTGAATGGCATTCAAGAGGTCGCGGGTTCAATTCCCACCACCTCCAGAATTTATACAAAAAACCTATGATTTCTTGTATAAATATGTGGGTTTTGTGGAGTTTTCCGTATATTTATACTTAGAATATACGGGAAAAGAGCAAGATAGACCCACTTTTTTAGACCCAAATATTTCCCAAACCTCCCTTTACGCAATCTGGGGTATTTACCCCATTACCAAGAGGGCGTAAAATGC
>JAISDF010000059.1 GCA_031265025.1 Spirochaetaceae bacterium | reverse complement strand
TCAATATGACGGGAATTCACCTCGCCTATGAGCATGGGCACATCATCTGTCCAGCGGTGGGCCGACGCGTTGGACACCACGGGAATACCCCCGGCGGCGTAGGCCTCTTCCAGCGCCCTTGTTTTGTCTTTGTCCATTTCCAGGGCCGAAAACACAAAGGCGCAGTCGCCGCGCCTGTTGGCGTCAAGAGCCCTGGAGACATCATTGGCGTCTTCGACCTTGAGATCCCACAGCTCCCCGGCCGGGCTCGACGAAAGAAGCCAGCGGCCGGCAGCCGCTTCCCTGTAGGTTTTCCCCGCGCTCCGGGGAGAGGCCGCTACGTAACGGACCTCAAACCAGGGATGACCGGACAAGAGGGACAGGTACTGCTGGCCCACCATGCCGGTGGCGCCCAGAACGCCTACAGGAATCTTTGCCATCAAACACTCCTCTCAGTGATATCGCTGGAGGCTGTTTCAAAACTTCAATTTTGAAACAAGCCCGCCATTCCAAAATACCGTACCTTGACAGCTCTAGCAAGAGGCATCACGGAAGTGGTATACTTATACCAGCAATTTTCAGGGTAGGGTAATGCGGTGCGTCGCGCCGCAAATCCCAACCGGCGGTATAGCCCGCGACTCTGATCGGACCAAAGCCGATTAGACTGAACCGGTGAAATTCCGGCGCCGACGGTTTAGTCCGGATGGAAGAAAGTTGAACTTTGCGGCATAAAGCGGACCCCGCGATTGGGATCCGTGTAAAAGCCGCGCAAGTCCCATCTTTTTGTCCCTTCAATGCCCTGAATAAACCGGGGCGCGGAATTAATGCGTCCCAGATTATTTAGGAGGCCAGTATGGCACGAATCTCTTTTTTAAGCCGAATAGGACGGCTGCGGTTTGGCATGGGAATTTTTCCGGGGGCGGTTTTTCCGCTTGTGGTTTTTATGGCCGCGCTTACCGGGTGCGCCACAGGCAAGGGCGTTACGCCTGAAACGTATATGGAAATCGATACCATAAGCGCCTTTGCGGGTATCTTGCGGGAACAGCCGGACGGCGTTTTGGCAAACCGGAACGGCGGGAAAATACGCACCCAGATAATTACCTTTCAATTTATCGAAGACAACAAAGTGTATTTTTGTACAAACGCGCAAAAACCGCTGTATGCTCAATTACAGAGAAATCCCTATGTTTCATACTGTACCAACGCGGCGGAATTTGAACCGGTGTTGTCGATAAACGGCGTTGTGGTTTTTGTGGACGATAAAGACCTAAAACTGCGGGCCCTCCAGGGGAGCGCCAATGTAAGAAGGTTTTATCAAACCGTTGACAATCCCGATTTCAAACTTTTCTATATTGATATAGATGAAATAGAGACCTTTGGCTCTGAAGGAGTCCGCCTTTATAAAATAGGGTCCGGCAAAAACTAAGCCCGGAGCTTCCGGGTAAAAAAGGGGCCGTCCCCAAACGGAACGGCCCCCGGAAGATAAGGAAAGAAAGGCGAAGATGACGCTTATCTCGCCTTGTTTAACGCCCTGCCGTCTCAGGTAATACTTACAAAATAACTAACCAACAAGACGATTTTTTCAAAACAAGTGGCTGTTGGAACGTAATTCCGGAACAATTCTTTTGCATTTATGCATAGAGTCTGAATTTTATCCGAGAAAACGTGAGTTAAAATGCCGATAATAGGGTAATATGGTCAAAAAATTCGTCTGCGCTGTCTTTTTTTTTGTATCCTGTCTCGGAACCTTCGGAGCGGGGCTTGAAATAATCGTTGAGGAACATAACGGCGCCCTTACCATAATCTGGGCCGAGGGAAGCGCCGGTGAGCTTGTCATTCCCGGCGCTATAAACGATATGCCTGTTACCGCCATAGGAAAAGCGGCCTTTGCCGGCCGGGGGCTTACGAGTGTTACGATCCCCGACAGCGTTACGGTCATAGCCGACGAGGCATTTGCCGGCAATGATCTTGCCAGCGTGACCATAGGGGACAATGTGGTTTCCATAGGGAGGCAGGCCTTTGCCCGCAACAAACTTGTAAGCCTTACCCTGGGAAACGCTCTTACCGGCATAGGCCGGGGGGCCTTTATGTACAACCTCCTGGGTTCCGTTGTCATCCCCGAAGGCGTTACCACCATTTCAGGCTATGCCTTTTACAGCAACCGTTTGACCAGCGTTACCATTCCTGACAGTGTTATCACTGTGGGAAACGCCGCTTTTTCTTCCAACCGTATTACCAGCGTTACCATAGGCAGCAGCGTTTCTGAGATAGGTGACGGGGCTTTCTTCAACAACAGGATTACCGGGGTAACGATTCCGGCGAGCGTCAGTTCTCTCGGAAAAAAAGTCTTTGACGTTCCCGATATATATGTCCCTGACCGGGGCGTTGACTATGTGGACCGGGAAGGCGTCGTACTGTATACAACCGCGAAAAATTTTGACGCCTATTATGCCTCCACCGGCAGGAGGCCGGGCAGGTACAGTCTGTCCGGCGGTGAATGGCAATACGAAGAATAAGGAGTATAGTATGAAAAAATTGTTGTTCGCTGTGTTAGCGTTCTATGCCGTGTCCGGAACTGTTTTTGCCCAGACCCAGGCCGACCGGGATGCCGCTAAGCGGGATGTATATGTCATCCTGGATGTTTCGGGCAGCATGAATACGGACCGGAAATTTCCCAATGTGATTGATTATATCGAAAAAGAAGTCCTTGACGGGCTTCTTAAAACAGGGGATACCTTTACCCTGATTACCTTTGGCGATACCGCCCAGGAACGCCTTTCCCGGACCCTTTCCGGCGAAGATGACCGTTCCGCGCTGCGCGGGGAATTCAGGAAACTCGAGGCCGGTGAAAATTATACCGACATAGGGACAGCCCTTGAGACCCTGGCGGATATACTGGAAAGGCGGAATGTCCCTGATGTACGGAGGGTCATACTTTTTATCACCGACGGAAAACACGCCCCGCCTCCGTCCAGCCCCTATTACGGAAAGGACCTTTCTGTTGACGAGCGCTTCCGCTCGGCAGGCGAAAAAATTTCCCGAGGCGGCTGGTTCCTCTATGTGATAGGCATAGGCGGGGAGACCGATGTAAAGACCATAGCCGGCGCCGTGGATGGTTCAGTGTATACCAATACCGACTCAGACCTTTCGGGGCTTGATGTCAATTCCTATATTGAAAGCGTGGACAAAAAGGTCCGGGACTGGGAAGATGCCCAGGGGACCGGGGAAGAAGGCGGCCTCCCGGCAGGCATTACAGGTATTGAGGCCCTGGATACTTTTATAGGCGGCTTTGCCCTCCGCCTGGGCCTTTCCCCGCTGGCCGCGGCGGGTATAGCTCTTGCCGTACTCCTTGCGCTGCTCATTCTGCTTTTCCTCTTCCTCATGACCTTCAGGTCCTCGGAACTTATCATCAGTGACAGCAGGGAGACGATAAAGAAAAAGATTTCCCCCTTTGGACGCCTTACCCTCAATTCTCCCGGGGCGGCGCTTCCGGCTATTGAGCAGGGGAGGGCGGTTGTCAGGATTGAACGGAGCCTCAAAAGCCTCAAGGTGAAGGTCCTTGACAACGATGCCCTTGCCCCCGAATCGCCGCTCATCAGGGCCGGAACCGTAAAGCTGGATAAATCGATAACCATACAGCTAAAAAACAAAAAGAATATCATCATAAAGAAAGGGTAAAACGTTTCATGCTTGTTACCATTAAGCGTTTTGCGCTGGTTATTTTCGGGGCCCTTCTCATGGCCTTTAACCTTAAAACCTTTGTCCACGCCGGAGGGCTCATCCCCGGCGGCTTTACCGGGCTTACCCTGCTCATCCAGGAAATATGTATCCGCTTCGGGAATTTCCACATCCCTTTCAGCGTTGTTCTGTATGCGCTTAACGCCGTTCCCGCCCTTGTCTGCTATAAATTCATCGGAAAGAATTTCGCCCTTTATTCAATATTGATGATAGTGATAAGCGGGCTTCTTACTGATTTCATGCCGGCCATGTTTACTGAAATACTCCAGGTTCACGACTCCCTGCTTTCGGCTGTTTTTGGCGGGCTGCTCAACGCCCTGTCCATAAGCCTTTGCCTCTACGCCGGCGCGACAAGCGGCGGTACTGATTTTATCGCCATTTTTATTTCGGAAAAATACCGCCGGGACGCGTGGAACTATATATTCGCCGGAAACTGCGTCATCCTCGCCGCCGCGGCCCTGCTTTTCGCCCTGGACAAGGCCCTTTATTCAATCATATTCCAGTTCACTACTACCGCGGCCCTTTCGTCCCTGTACCGGGGCTATCAGCAGAAAACCCTCTTTATCATCACGGCAAAACCTGACGAGGTATACGCCCTGATACGGGAAAAAACCAATCACGGCGCCACATCCTTTAAGGGTTACGGCTTTTACGAGAAGAAGGACAGGGTTCTCCTGTACTCGGTGGTAGCCGCTGACGAAGCCAACATTCTGATACGGGCGATAAAGGCTGTTGATTTCAGCGCCTTCATCAATGTCATCAAAACAGAGCATCTCAACGGCCGTTTCTTCCAGCGGCCCAAGGATTAGCGTAAGCCGCGCCTTACCGGTAAAATTCCCTGATATAGGCTTCCACATCTTCGCGGGTCCCGTTAAAGGGGCCTGGTTTTTCCATCTTGAGGGAAACCAGGGCCGCGGCGGTGAGCAGGGCTTCGGGAATACCGCGGGTAAGCCGCTCGGTGATATAACCCGAAAAACAGGTGTCGCCCCTGCCGCTGCGGCCTGAGAGATTACGGGCTTTGAGGGGCTGTGTATACACGTCCTTGCCGTCAAAAACGAGAACTTCGGTATTGTGGGTTATCATGATCTCATGGGCGCCCCAGGAGTAAAGCGTTTTTGCCGCTTCGCGGCGGTCCGTGAGGCCGGTGAGTATTTCCGCTTCGGCGGCGTCGGTTTTGAGGAAGTGTATCCGCGGAAGGACTTCGAGCTTTTCGCTCCAGTCGTGAAAGGACATTTCCCCGGTTTTTTCATCGGCGCAGCGGAGGAAGCCCTGAACGTCCACGGCGACCAGGGCCTTTTTCGCGGCGAAGGGAATGATCCCGCTGTCTATGTCGCCCCGCATGAGGCCGGCGAGGTGGTAGATTCTGGCGTCTATATCGGGGATTTCCCCGGCGCGGTAGCCCGCGATGCGGCTTACCGCCCTGCAGCTCCGCCTCTCCTTGTCGGCGCTGTGATAAATATTCTCTATAGAAGTGCTTTCAGGGCTTTCGAGGGCCGCGACTTCAATGTTTCTTGCCGGGGCGAATACCGAAGCGATATTTATGGTGGTACCGCTTGCCTTGGGCAGCACGCAGGTCGCGTGGCCCAGAGCCGATGCCGCGTAACCTGAATATACCACCGCTCCGCCTATTTCGCGCACCGTGTGTCCCTCATGGTCGGTATTGATATCCAATGAGGGCTGTCCGATAATAAGTGTGTCAAATTGCTTACCCATACTATTTCTCCTCCGGCAACCGGGTCCCTGTCTTTTCAAGCAGAAAACTGAAATTGGGACACTCCATATAATAATTTCCCTTTACAAGGGCGTCTTTATACTCATAGGAATCATGAACAGGATGATCAAAGACCATGGCGGCCCTGCCCTGTTCCCCGCTTCTGTGGGCGTCCGAACCGCAGCATTGTATCAGGCGGGGATTCTCTTGGGCCAGGGCCATTGCCCGGTGGTTTTCGCTGTCGTGCCTCGGGCTGTCGTTAATGACTTCCAGGCCGTGGAGCAAGCCGGGCCGTATATTGTT
The DNA here is from genome assembly GCA_031265025.1 of Spirochaetaceae bacterium. Taxonomy (GTDB): domain Bacteria; phylum Spirochaetota; class Spirochaetia; order Treponematales; family Breznakiellaceae; genus JAIRTD01. The sequence goes on along the minus strand of JAISDF010000059.1, from coordinate 378 downwards.
TCCCCCGCCCCGGAAAGGATGGGCCTGGATAATCAGCAGTTCGTCTTTGTAACGGGCGTAAAAATCCTCAAGGCAGCTCCGGTACGGATAGGGATGGGCTTTAAGAAAGGCCGCGTCAAGGCCGTAGAGGAGATAGTCATTATCGCTTTCGGGAAAGCGTATCTCGACGCCGAGAATGACATCAAGGCCAAGGCGCTCTCCGGCCTCTTTTGCCGCCCTGTACCCGGAAAGGTACGCGTCCACACAGGCGTCCCAGTTGTTCCGGCAGGGAAGGGAAGAAATATATTCATCATGAAGGTGATCGGTTATGGCGATGCCGTCATAACCCAGGGCCTTGTATTGGGCGGCCATATCCGCGCCCGGTATCCAGGAGCAGCG
>JAISDF010000119.1 GCA_031265025.1 Spirochaetaceae bacterium | reverse complement strand
CCCGGCCAAAGGGCTGGGGGCCGGAGTTTCCGGGCCGCCTTCCGGCAAAGGCCGTGCCAATGGGGATCTCGTAAGTTTTCTGATTGACGGTCAGTTTTGTTACCCGGTAAACGCGGCGGGCCTCTGTTCCGGTTTCCGCTGCCGGTACACCCGCCTGTATGCCCGGAGGAAAGACATAGCCTTCGAGTTCTACCCGCTCGCCTTCCCTGAGGCCGTCCACAAAGCCTATCAGACCCTGGATTCCCATTACATAGTAGACCGTATCCCCCTGTTTCAGGACTATTCTGCCGTCAAGAACCTCAAGGGGACCCGAGAGGGCAAGGGTTTCGGGAACACGGTGTTCCCGCCGGGTTTCCCGCCGGTTCCGCCGCGCCGCGTTGTCCGGGCTGCCGGGGCCGTCCCTGTTCTGGGCAAAGCCTGAGGCCGCAAGACAGGCGGCGATTACCATAACAAAGCACATATGTTTCATTGCACACTCCATTGCTATAACAAACAAACTGTTCCGGGGTTTCCGGTTTCTTCACTTCGCGGCGGGCTCTTTGAACTTTGCTTTTTCGGCCCAGAGACCCAGCGCGGGATTGGTGATGCAAAAAATCCGTTCTTCGCCGGGGCGCTTTACCCACCAGCCACGGGGCAGCCCCCGCTCAAGGAGTTCGCTGTATTCATTGATGTCGCCCCATTCATAGCCGACAGATTCAATCTCCTTCCGGCTTAAACCATTGCCGGGGCAGTAGCGTATCCTGAAACGGCCTTCGCTTGAGCCGTGTATCAGATGGGCCGCGGCTCCCAGGGACGCGGCGAGGTCCCGGTTTTCGGCGGCGGCCATGATGATTTCCGGCGCGGGCCTGTAGCCGTATTTCCGTATGAGTCTGTCTATCTCCGGGTCTTCGCCGAAACGGTCAAGGGCCGGAGCAAGTATGGTCAGTTCGCCGTTATCCGCCATGGCCATGCGGGTGCGGTATATGGCCTTGTTTCCCAGCCAGGTACTCTTGTATTCCTGGGGGTCAAGAAAGACCACCGCCCTGTGTATGGGTTTTTCGAGCACTTCAATATTTATGGAACGGGATAGTTTCGCGGCCCTTTCAAAACAATCCCTGCCAAAGCCCGCAAAAAAACCCCGCAGGGCAAGAGAGCCGGGCGCCCTGCCCGAAGCCCTGGCTTCTCCGGGAGAGCGCGGCCCCAGCACGGTGAGGACATGCAGCACCGGGGGAAGCAGGTGTTCAAAACGCCTGTAGGCCTCGTCGAGCAGGGCGCGTACCGGCGTATCGGCATGTCCCATAAGATTCTCAAGCCCGTAGGAAGCGCCGAGAAAGTGGCTTTTGTGTATAGATTCCGCCCCACCGGCGCCGATAAAAATGTTTTTTACATGGCCGGACATGCCTATTACCTCATGGGGAACTACCTGCCCCATGGAAATAATAAGGGAATAGCCTCCGTCCCGGAGACACTTGTTGACCTCGGCAGGCCAGTCCATGGAAAAAACCGGCGAGAACGAACCAAAGGCTTTCTCCACCCAGGAAGCGTCTATCCTGCCCAGCTCTACCACATCATGACGCCAGTCATGGGCCCTGAAAAGGGAAGGCGGCGTATTGGGGAACATAACCTTGAGTTCCCTTTCTCCCATGGGCCGGTGGGTTCCCAGGGCGGGCATCACCGCGCCCACCCTGTTTTCACCCTGGTTAAGGAGCTCGCGCACCGCTATATCACAGAGCTGTCCGGCGCGGGAGTGGAGCCTTGTACTGTCAGGAGGCAGTATCAGTACAGGCCGGGGGTCCCCCACATCCTTGAGGGCCGTGGCAAGGGCTTCGGAGAAAAGCCCGTCCAGCTCCCCGTCGGAAATATCAAGCGACGCTTCTCCCCTGGCAACATAGTTCATGCTTTAGGAATCATTCTCCCCGGCGGGCCTTGCAATGTTCGCTTCCCTGGGGTCGTCATTGATCATCAGGATGGGCTGGTTCGTGGCATCCAGGGTATCCCGCCAGAGATTGCCCTCGGGGTCCACATGGTTACGCTGGGAAACAGCCGCCTTCATCGGGATATGGACAAATTCATTGTTGATAAGCCCGAGGATAACCTTGGTCTTGCCGGCCATGGCGGCGTGGGCCGCGGCATTGCCCAGCCTTTCGCAGTAAATTGAATCAACAGGAGCCGCCGGCGCGGAACGTATCATATAACTGGGGTCAATGTATTTAAGGTTAATCTCCCGGCCCTTTGTTTTGAAGTACTCCTCTATGCGGTCCCGCAGGTACCTGCCCACATCTTCCATCTTGAGGTTTCCCGATTCGTCTTTTTTCACTTCCTTGACCAGCTTGTCCTGAAGGGCGCCCTCGGCGATAACAATGACCGCGTGGTGACGCCGCATCAGGCGGCTTTCCAGATGGCGGAGAAAACCATTGGGACCTTCAAGATCAAAGGGAACTTCGGGTATGAGGCAGAAGTTTACCTCGTGGCTTGCCAGCGCCGTATGGGCGGCGATAAAGCCCGATTCGCGGCCCATGAGTTTAACAAGGCCTATGCCGTTAATCTGGGAATGGGCCTCCATGTGGGCGGCGGTTACCACCTCGACAGCCTTGGTTACCGCCGTATCAAAACCAAAAGAACGTTCGATAAAAGAAAAGTCATTGTCAACGGTTTTGGGAATCCCTATAACGGCAATCTTGAGATTACGCTTGGTAACCTCCTCGGCAATATCCAGCGCGCCCCGCTGGGTCCCGTCGCCGCCTATGCAGAAGAACAGGTTAAGGTTAAGCCTTTCCATAGAATCGACAATCTCGACGACCTGCTTGCCGCCCCCCCTGGCGCTGCCCAGCACGGTTCCCCCTATCTTGTGAATATCGTCAACAACCTCAGGGGTAAGCTCCTTGGTGTCAAACCCGTATTCGGGAATGAGCCCCTTGTAGCCGTAGCGTATGCCCGAAATCCGCCTGACCCCGTAACGGTACCAGAGACAGCGCACTATGGCCCTGATAACATCGTTGAGACCGGGACAGAGCCCGCCGCAGCTTACAATACCCGCGTGAACATGCTGGGGCGAAAAGTAAATCATCTCCCTGGGGCCGGCGCACTCAAGAACCTGCGCCTTTTCGACAGGCGGCTGCGCGCCCGGAACAACATCAACATTCAACCTGACAAATTTGTCGTCCGTAACATAATTGGCGATAAAATCACCCTGTACCTTGGACAAATGTATAGGCGATTTAAT
>JAISDF010000224.1 GCA_031265025.1 Spirochaetaceae bacterium | reverse complement strand
GCGAATTCTTCCATAAAAGAAACATTGATCCTGCCCTTGCTGTCGGCAAGAGTATTGGAGCCGATTTTGATGACGATTTTCCGCGCTGTTTCTATCAATTGGGAAATCACTGACACATTCTCCGTACCGTCCGGTCAGGGCCGTATCTGGCCTGATCCTGCTATACGATACTTTATCGTTGTCAGGGCTTCAAGACCCATGGGCCCGCGCGCGTGAAATTTCTGGGTGCTGATGCCAAGCTCCGCGCCAAAACCAAACTGCCCGCCGTCGGTAAAGCGGATTGACGCGTTGGTGTAAACACAGGCGGCGTCAACCCGGCGCTGAAAGATCTCAGCGGCTTCGAGGTCTTTGGTGAGTATGGCTTCCGAATGGCCAGTTCCGTAGCGCCTGATATGTTCTATGGCCTCATCCACTGAATCCACGGTTTTGACCGCCAGTATATAGTCGAGGAATTCGGTTTCCCAATCTGACTCGACGGCATTGGCAAGCGCAAGTCCTTCGGGAAGCGCGCCTATTGCCGCCCTGGACCGGTTGTCGCAGCGAAGTTCCGCCTTTCCGGCAATACGCCCCGCCAAAAGCGGCATGAGGGCGCGGGCCGCGTCCCGGTGTACGAGAACTGTTTCCACGGCATTGCAGGCGCCGGGTTTTTGCAGTTTGGCGTTGGCGATAATGTCAACGGCGTTTTTCATGTCGGCGCTGGGCTCCACATAGATGTGGCAGTTTCCCTCGCCGGTTTCTATCACCGGAACCCTGGCGTTGTCCACCACCCGGCGTATCAGCTCCCTGCCGCCCCGAGGAAGCACCACGTCCACCTTGCCCCTGGCGTTGAGTATGAGGTCCACTTCGTCCCGGTTTCCCGAAGCGGCGAGGGCCACCGCGTCAGCTTCGCCGCCGCCTTTTGTGAGGCCCTCCTTTATGGCTTCGACCAGGGCGCGGTTTGATTCAAGCGCGGCGGATGAACCGCGAAGCAGTATGGAACAGCCGGCCTTATAGGCAAGGCAAAAGGCGTCGGCGGTAACATTGGGCCGTGATTCGTAGATGATTGCCGCCACTCCCAGGGGAACGGTGATCTGTTCAACCACAAGTCCGTTGGGAAGAGTCCAGCCGGCCCTGACCCTGCCTATGGGGTCTTCCAGCCTGGTAACAAGGGCAATGCCGTCCAGTATGTCATCAATGCGTTTGTCATTGAGAAGCAGCCTGTCTATGAGGGCTTCCTTCATGCCGCCCTTTCGGGCTTTTTCCACGTCAAGCCCGTTAGCGGCAAGTATGGCGCTCCGCCGGGCGTCAATGGCCTTCATTACCGCGCAAAGCGCCGCGTCCTTTGCTGAACGGTTTTCCAGCGCAAGTTTTAGCTGGGCCGCTTTCAGGGAATCAAACACCGCGTCAAGAGAAGTCATGGGAACAGTATAGCAAAATTCTTCATAATGAATATACTCTAAATATGGAACAGTTTAAGGGACTCATAGCGCTTATCATGGAAGACAGCCGCGTACCCGAAGGAGCCGCGGAACGTATCAGGGAGACCGGAGACGGCCGGGAAGTAAAGATAGTTTCCCGGAGCCGGGAGCTTGAAGGAATTCTGGATACTGTCGAAATACTTTTTGGCGATGTGCCTTTCGGCATGCTGCCCCATGTGCCCCATCTTGCCTGGGTGCAGCTCTGGTCCGCCGGGGCCGATCAACTGCGGAAACATCCTGAGGTAAAGGCCCTTCCTTTCATGCTGAGTTCCGCGTCGGGAATACACGGAAGCCAGATGGCCGAACATCTTTTTGCCCTCATACTTGCCTGGAACCGTTCTCTCCCCGCCGCTTTTGAGGCCCGGAAAAAACACGAATGGCACCGTTTCGCGGATCATCAGGTTTCCGTGCTCTCTGGCAAAACCATGCTGATTATGGGTTATGGGGCAATAGGCGAAGCGGTTGCGCGTACAGCCCTTTCCTTTGGGATGAAGGTAATCGCCCTGCGGCGCACGGTTTCAAAGGGCGGCGCCCTGCCGGGCCTGCTCCTGGAAAGCGCTTCGCGTCTTGGTGATTTTCTTCCCGAAGCGGATTATGTGGTCAATATACTTCCCGCCACAGATGATACCTTTCATATTTTCGGAAAAACCCAATTCGGTTTGATGAAACAAAGCGCTCTCTACACCAACATAGGCAGGGGCGCCACCACCGATGAAGAAGCCCTGATCGGCGCCCTTAGGGCACGGCGCATTGCCGGCGCTCTCCTTGATGTTACCGAAACCGAACCGCTTCCGCCTGACTCGCCTCTTTGGGACCTTGATACAGTGCTGCTTACCGGTCATTATGCCGGTATGCATCCTGAGTACGGCAGGCTTGCCCTCGAAGCGGCCCTTGACAATCTCCGCCGTTATGTGCGGGGCGAGCCGCTGCGAAATCTGGTTGACAAGAAACGGGGTTATTAAGTGATCATCGGAATTGACATAGGCAGCACTACCACCAAAGCGGTTACGGTAAAGAACGACGGGAGCATGATACGGGTAAAGGCCAGGGGCCTTGACGCCCTTACTTCGGCGTCCGGGCTTTTGGGCAAGATAACCATCGAAAACAATATCAATATAGAAGAAATCAGCGGGATTAATGTTACCGGCGTAGGGGCCGATAAAATCAGCGCCAGCATGTTCGGTATTCCCGTGAGGAAGGTCGCCGAATTTACCGCCATAGGTCTGGGGGGCCGGTATCTTTCCAAACAGGACAGGAGCATCATCGCCAATATCGGAACCGGAACGGTCATCATCGAAGTCGATAAAGAAAAAATAAGCCACTTTGGCGGAACAGGAGTAGGCGGCGGCACCATCATGGGGCTTTCAAAAAAAATGCTCCAGGTGGATAACTTTGATTCCATCATTGAGCTTGCTTCATCGGGCAATCTTAAAAATGTTGACCTTTTAATCGAAGATATCGCCGATACGGAAATAGGCTATCTTTATAAGGAAGTAACCGCGGCGAATTTCGGAAAAATTTCCGATAACGTCTCGCGGGAGGACCTTGCCCTTGCGATACTCAATATGGTGTATCAGGTCATCGGCATGCTCGCCTTCTTTGCCGCCCGGAGCCGGGGCCTCCGCACCGTCATTGTTACCGGCAACGGCAGCAATAACCCCATAGGCAAGAGGATACTTGCCGATTTCAACCGCATGTTCGGCATTGCTTTTGAATTTCCCGAATACGCCGAATACACCACCGCCATAGGTGCGGCCCTTGACTTTAAGGGCTAAAAGGCGCATCTTTACAGAATGCCCGACACAGACAAGAGATCCGAAAAACCCGACGCCACCTCAAGGCTTGACCTGATACGTCATTCGGTGAGCCATGTCATGGCCCAGGCGGTAACAACGCTTTTTCCCGGAACACAGGTAGCCATAGGCCCTTCAATAGAGAACGGTTTTTATTATGACTTCCTTCTCCCCAGGGCCATAAGCGCCGAGGACCTTCCCGTCATTGAGGCGGAGATGAAGAAGATCATTGATTCCCGCCAGGACTTTGTTCAGATTGAAGTAAGCCGGGAAGACGCGAAAAAACGCTTTGCTTCTGAACCTTTCAAACTGGAACTTATCGACGACCTGCCCCAGAACGGGCCTGACGGCCTGCCAGTCAAAATTACCCTATACGAAAACAGGGATGCTGACGGCAAACTCCTCTGGGCCGATCTCTGCCGCGGCCCCCATGTGCGGAACACCAGGGAAATCAATTCCGCGGCTTTCACCCTCATGAGCATAGCCGGCGCCTACTGGCGGGGCGATGAAAAGCGGGCCATGCTTACCCGCATTTACGGAACCGCCTGGGAAAATCCCAAGGACCTCAAGGCCTACCTCAGCTTCCTTGACGAAGTGGAAAAACGCGACCACCGCAGGGTCGGCAGGGAGATGGACCTCTATTCGATTCATGAAGAAGCCGGCGCTGGGCTGATATACTGGCATCCCAACGGCGGCCGCATGCGTGTCGCTGTCGAAGACTTCTGGCGCACCGAGCATTACCGCAACGGCTACGAAATACTGTACACCCCCCATATCGGAAAATCCTGGCTCTGGGAAACGTCGGGTCATCTGGGCTTTTACAAAGGCAACATGTATTCTCCCATGGAAATTGACAACCAGGACTACATCATCAAGCCCATGAACTGTCCCTTCCACATTATGATTTACAAGAACAAGGGAAGGAGTTACCGCGACCTTCCCTTGCGCTGGGCGGAACTGGGGACCGTGTACCGCTATGAACGGAGCGGGGTGCTCCACGGGCTGCTCAGGGTCAGGGGTTTTACCCAGGATGACGCCCATATTTTTTGTACTCCTGAACAGATGGAGGATGAAATACGCGAAGTTCTCAGATTCAGCCTCAGGATATGGAAGGTGTTTGGCTTTAAGGACATCAAGGCCTATCTTGCCACCAAGCCCAAAGAAAGCGTAGGCGAACAGAGCCGCTGGGACGCGGCGCTTGAAAGTCTGCGCAAGGCGGTCATGGCCGAGGGTCTGGATTACGAGGTTGACGAGGGAGGCGGCGCTTTTTACGGCCCCAAGATAGACCTTAAAATCAAAGACGCCCTGGGCCGCGAGTGGCAGATGACAACCATTCAGTTTGACTTTAATGAACCGGAGCGCTTTGACATGACCTTTGTCGATGCCGACGGCCAGCACAAGCGGCCCTACATGGTGCACCGCGCCCTGCTCGGCAGCCTTGAGCGTTTCTTCGGCGTTTTGATAGAACATTTTGGCGGAGCCTTTCCGGTATGGATTGCCCCGGAGCAGATCGCCGTCATTCCTGTTTCGGAAGCCTTTAACGGTTATGCGCAACAGGTCGCGGCGGAACTTAAAGGGCGGGATTTAAGGGTGTCGGCGGAGCTTGACGATTCGCGGCTTAACGCGAAAATCCGGGACTGCCAGAACAGAAAGATTCCCTATATGCTTGTGGCCGGCCAGAGAGAGGCCGATGAGGGTACTGTATCCGTCAGGTGCAGGGACGGAAAGCAGATGGGGTCCATGAAGAGTTCCGAATTTGCCGATTATGCCGTGAAGAAAATCGCGTCAAAAGACCTGGATCTATGACGGGGCTCCGGCCAAAGAGCCAAGGGTGAATACCAGAAAACTTACGGTCCATCCCAGGAGAAAAAGGAACACGATTTCAAACCCGACCCACTTCCCGCCCAATTCGGCCCTCATGGTCGCAAGGGCGGCAAAGCAGGGCGGAATAATCAGTATAAACAGCATGAGACTCAAGGCAACAAGGGGCGACATGGCCGGGTCATGCCGTATCGCATAACGGAGCCCTTCGCTTTCCTCGTCTTCCCCGGACCCGACCCGGTAGAGTATCCCCAGCGTCGAAACTATTACTTCCTTGGCCGCGAAACCGGTTACCGACGCGACCGATATTTTCCAGTCGAATCCCAGGGGCCTGAACACCGGTTCTATGGTCCTGCCGAGCATGCCCGCAAAACTGCCCTTGAGCCCTTCTTCGGCAACGGTAAGCTCAAGAAACGCCGCCTGTTCAGCCTCATTGGCCAGGGGATGCGCTTCGGTATATGAGGCAATCAGTTCGGCCTGTTTCTCACCGCTTAATTCATACTTGGGGAAACTTGTAATGACCCAAATAAGAATCGCCGAGGAAAGGATGACCGTGCCCGCTTTTTTTATGTACTGCCAGGTCTTTTCCCAGACATGCCAAAGTATGCCCCTGAGGGTAGGGGCGCGGTAGGGCGGCAGCTCCATCACAAAGGGAGTGGGATCGCCCCTGAGTACGGTACGTTTGAGAAGCAGCGCCGACAGCAGCGCGAGAACCACGCCTGAAACATAGATGAGCATCACGACGTTTGCCTCGCGACCGGGAAAGAACGCTGCCGCGAGCAGTACATGAACAGGGAGCTTTGCCCCGCAGCTCATGAGGGGCGTGATGAGCACGGTGATGATACGGTCCCGTCTGCTTTTCAGCGTACGGGAAGCCATAATTGCCGGAACCGAACAGCCAAAACCAAGCATCATGGGAAAGGTAGACTGTCCGTGGAGCCCAAAGGCGTGAAGCAGCTTGTCGGTGGCAAAGGCCGCCCTTGCCATATAGCCCACATCTTCAAGAATGGAAAGAAGAAAGAAAAGAATCACAATCAGGGGAACAAAGGAAAATACGCCGCCTACGCCGCCTATGATTCCGTCCACAATCAGCGAACGAAGCACCCCGTCCGGAAGAATCCTTTCAAAAGCCGATCCAAGAAAGCCAAAAACTGATTCGAGGAACGTGGTTGGATAGGCGCCGAGGATGAACGTAAGCTGAAATACGGACCAGAGTACGGCCATAAAAACCGGCAGGGCAAGAAAGCGGTTCATAATCACCCGGTCCACAGCCTGGGTCAGCGAAAAGTCAGCGGCCTTGACAAGGGTAAGAGCTTCCCGCACAGCCCCCCGTATGTAACCGTAGCGCTGTTCGGTAACAATGATTTCGGCGTCCTTGCCGAAATGCTTTTCTATCCAGATAACCGCGTCTCCGGCGGCGGAGACAACGGCCTCCCGGTCCTTATGTTCGGCAAGCCTTTCATGGGCGCTGGCGTCTTTTTCGAGGAGCTTAATCGCCATCCAGCGCGCCGGATACCTGGCGGTGAAGGATGTATCGGAAGCAATAAGAGATGTCAGTTCCTCAAGTTTTGTTTCGATTTCATTGCCGTAATGGACCATGCGCTCATCGCCGTACTGCCCGGCGGCAAGGGCGTCAATACAGTCAAGCAGCGCCTCGGTTCCCGTTCCCCTTGGTCCTACCGTTTTAACCAACGGGATACCCAGAGTACTGGAGAGCTGTTTGGCGTCTATGCGGATGCCGTTAGCCTCAGCCTCATCGCTCATATTCAGGGCGCCGATAACCGGAATGCCCAATTCCTGAAATTGAAGGCAGAGATAAAGGTTTCTTTCAAGATTTGTTGAATCAAGAACATCAACAATGAGATCGGGCTTTTCTTCAAGAATGAAGTCCCGGGTAACAACCTCGTCCAGCGAATAGGCCGTAAGGCTGTAAACGCCGGGAAGGTCGATGAAGCGGTACTGTCTCTGGTTTCGTATTCTGACCCCTTCGCGTTTTTCTACCGTAACGCCGGGATAATTACCTACCTTATGGTGCGCCCCGGTAAGGGCGTTAAAAAGCGTCGTCTTTCCTGAATTGGGATTGCCCGCCAGCGCTATACGCAATACCTGCCTGTCCGGGAGAAGGGGAATATCTTTATCCATATAACGTATCAGCGTCCGCTTGCTCAACCTCAATGCCCGAAGCCTCATAGCGGCGGATCAGAATATCATAACCCCGAATCCGCACCTGAATCGGCCCCCGGAAAAAACCCTTCCGCACAACCTGCCCCCTGGTCCCCTCGGTAAACCCCATGTCGGCCAGACGCTTTCCCACTTCTTT
>JAISDF010000173.1 GCA_031265025.1 Spirochaetaceae bacterium | reverse complement strand
AAGGGGAAGAAAATCCCGATGGTGGCGATGGAGGCGGCGTTGGCGGTGATAAACGCGACTATGCTGGTGGAAGCGATAACCCTGCCCAGGACGCCGCCCGCGGCGGTGATAAAGAGAATGGGACCCACGATTTTCAGGGTCTCATTGGTTATATCGTAAAACTTATCCAGTTTTTTGGCTGCCGCGACCTGCCAGACCGCGAAGAGCACGCCCGCCGCCAGGGCGATGATGGGGGTTCCCAGGAAGCTGAAAAACCGTAAGGCAAAGCCGGTCCATCCCGCCATGGCGGCAATGGAACCCAGGGCCATGAGAATAATGGGAACAATGATGGGCGCCAGGGAAATGAAGCCGTTGGGGAGCTTCCCGTAGCTTGCCACGATTTCCTCATAGCTCTTGGTCACCGAGTCAATTTCAATATCTTCCGTGGATTTTACCTTGGAACCGATATACCGGCTGAAGAAATACGCGCCGATCAGCGCGGGGATGGAAACCAGGGCGCCCAGTCCCATGACCAGGAGCAGATATTCCCCGGCCCGGTCCCCAAAGAGGGTATTGGCCGCAGCGATGGGCCCCGGAGTGGGCGGAATAAAGACGTGGGAAGAATAGAGGCCCGTTGACAGGGCCACGGTCATGGCCACGCTGCTTGCCCTGGTCCGTTTTACCAGGGCCTTCCGTATGGGGTCCAGGATAACGAAGCCCGAATCGCAGAATACCGGGATGGAAACCACCCAGCCCATGAGCTGTACCGCGATTACCGGATGTTTGGGGCCCACCAGCTTGACCACCATGTCGGCCAATTTGAAAGCCGCGCCGGTAGCCTCAAGGACGGTTCCTATCAGGGCGCCCAGGATGATGACAATACCGATGCTGGTAAAGGTTCCCGAAAACCCAAGACCGATGACGGTGGCGATGCCGTCCACGGTTCTATCCCCTACCCTGGTATTCACCAGGGGGACCCCCGCGACGAGGCCAAAAATCAGGGATATCCCCATGATCGAGAGGAAAGGATGGATTTTGAATTTTGAGATAGCGAGGATCATCACAATAATCGCGATGACAAATACGACGATGAGACTAACACCAGACATACATACCTCCAAATTACAAATTTATTAATAATTACACGTTTATCCGGCATTGTCAAGATTACTTATTTTGGCGCCAAGCGCCTTAGTCCAGGTAATCCCCGAATTTATGAGGGGGAGCACATTCAGTAACACTGTTCATCTTTCCGGCTTGCGCGGTCATTTATCGACGCTATGGGCCCTGCCAAATCTTCCGCACACAGGGGCTTGTATCGGGGCCCACGCTATGCCGCTTGTGCCGAATAAACACGCTCGATATCTCGCGTGCGGCCAATAGGCGTCCCTGGCTCCAAAAGTGTTCGCTCCGCAAAAACGCTTGTCCGCCACCCCTACTATGGGTTCCCAGCTTAGTATACCTTTGTTTGTGTGAAACGTAAAGCGTTATTGTGTTTTGTAGTTGATAAAAATTTATCCAGAAATTTAATGCCTGGCGCCTATGCGTTTTCTTTTTATTTAAAATCAATATCCCCTAAAAATATATTACGAACATCCTGTACGTTTAAATAGGTATAAAATGATTTGGGGCCATCTTGTCCCCAATGGTCAAAATAAACTCTAATATGCCCGTTTAGGACCACGTTTTTACCATCACGATAATCGGGAAAACTAAGAAGAAATCTATCTTGATCTTCACCCTTAATAGTTGTGTTTAAATAATTATTTGCGTCATAGATATCAATAATTTCCTTATCTTTAATACTATATACAAATAAATCATCTGTTAGAGAAAAAGTACTTCTTTTTAATATGCGACCAACAATCACTAAATCATCTTCTAATACAAAAAAACCGTTATGGAATAACCCTAGATATTCTATCGTCCCGTTGTTACCGTCAATAAAATACAATGGGGCACCTTCATCAGAAGTGTAAGTATTTGGGTTTAGAAATAATAAAAAAATTTTTCTGTCATTGAATAAGATTAAACTATACGAATTCTTAAATTCAAATATTTTTTCAGCCGTATTGTTTTTATAGACTATAAATCTATAATTATCACCCTCTTCTTTTATCATTCTTTCACTGGAATAAAAATACTCATCCTGATTTAATTTACTGAAATTGTTATAAACTATAAAATCTTGATATTGTGAAAATAAACAACCGCAATTTAATAAAAATAGATATACTATTAATTTCCTCATTATAGCGTTCCTCTATTCTGTTAGGATATCCAACCGTTTTATATCATTACACCCTTCGGTAACACAAGGCGTACCTAAAATCACCATGGGGATGTACCTTAATCCGCCCTCCGTGGCGGATTAAGGCGTCGGAGTCTACCCCACTCTCTGCCTCCGGTGGAGAGCAGTGGTTACAGCGGCATCCCTGCCGCTACCCAGCCCCACCAGGGGCCTGATACTGCATCCCTGGCGGGGCTTTTATCGGGGCCCACGCCGAGCCGCTTCATTTCCGGGACGCCCTATGCATTCGCTTGGGCGCTTCTTTGGGCGGGGGTAGGGGGTGACTTGCACAGCAAGGCTCCCGCGCAGGGGGGCCGGGCGCCGAGGCGGCTTTTTGCCGGAGGCGGTATGGAAACAGGCCCCCCTCCTTCTACTTATTTTACTTCCTGGGCATAGAGCGCCTGCCCCTAATTCTCAAGAAGGGTTATCTCCACACGCCTGTTTTTCCGCATGCCTTCGGGGGTGCGGTTATCGGCGGCGGGTCTTTCGGCGCCGTAGCCTCTTACCACGATGCGGTCGGCGCTTCGTACCCCGCGCTGGAGGAGGTACTCGGCGACCGCGGCGGCCCGTTCCCGGGAAAGTCTTAGGCGGCCGGCGGCGCTTCCGGCAAGGGCGGTGTGCCCGCCGACGAGGATGTCCCGGTCAGGATAACGGAGCAGTATTCCGGCTATCTTGTCTATCTTGTCCTTTTCGGTTTCCATGAGTACCGCCGAGTCAGGCATAAACTGTATGTCTTCCAGGCTGATTACCACGCCCTCGTCGGCAACCCGTACACTGGCGTCTTCTATGCCCAGCCGGGATATATCACCGGCGATTTCCCCGGCAATGGATTCTTTGTCCATTATTTCAGCTTCGTAAATCTCCGCCTCGGCGGTGCCCCGGTATTCCACGGTACGGCCGTCGGAAAGTTCAAAAATCATCCTGAAGGATTCCTCATAGGCCGCGGCCTGGCCCAGTTGGGTGTCCCAGTAAACCACCTGGTCGGAAGCGCCCAGTATACGCACCGGCCATATTCTGCCAGCCGCGGCCTGGGGTTCAAAAAAGATACGGTACGAAACGGAAAAGGCCGGATACTCATGTTCCTTGCGCTCGCGGAGTCCTAAATAGGTATAATTGGCGGTAAAGGGTATGCGGTACGGTTCGGCTATGCCGAATGAATCCCTGAAGTCATGCATCTCATGGCCTTCGGCGCTCCAGGTGTCTCCCTCGCTGAGGTCCCTGCCGGGAAACACGGGGACATTGCGCACGACGGGCATATAGTATCTGCCGTCTATGGTAAGATAGCCGAATTTATCCCGTTCAAATTCCGATTCATATTCCCGCGACCACTGGAAGATATTTCCACCCTGAATCCCCTCGGCCCTTTCGGCGGTCTGAAAAGCGGCCCGGTGCGCGCCTGTGCCGTCCTCCGAGGCCGAGAGGACCTCTACGGAAATACGGTTGAGTATCTCGGCCCGGTGGCTGAATACGCGGTCAAAGTAAACACTTTCGTGTACCGTGGAAATGATACGGTATTTGTTCCCCTGTTCATGGGCATAGAAAAAAGATTCGGCCCAAAGGGAAAACGGCAAAAGCAGCAAAAAAAACACCGCCCTGACGGATACGCCCCTTCTCATCCTGCTGTCCCCCCGTAAAAGTATACCCGTTTGTCCGGGGAATTTCCACCTTGATACAGGTATACCTATACAGTATGATAGAATCAGGAAAGCGGTATTGAAAATCCCAAGGAAACGCGGGGCATGACGGCCCGTCCCGGATTAAGAAAACTATGTATCCTTTTCCTCTGTCTTATCTTCGCGTCCTGCGCGGGAGTCCCTCATGATACGTTTATCCTGGCCCTCCCGCCCCAGGGCATCGCGCCGAGGGAAGGCGAGGACATTAACGGCAGCTTTCCCGAAGCGGTGTATATAAAAACCAGAACCCAGACCTTTAATACCTACCACTATTACATAGTCAAGGACGGGTTTATCTGGTACAAAAGTACGGACAGCGAGAAAGAACCGAAAAACTGGACACTCTTTACCGGGACCGGGCTTCCCAATAATCCTGCAAAGAGAAATTTTGCCAATCCTTCTTATATAGTTGAAATTTCGGCTGACGCCGATGAACTTATGGCCCTTTCCTCCGACGGTTATTTTTACCGCATCTGTTTTGACTGGATTTTCAGCCGTAAAAATACTGTCTGGTTTGACGGCCAGGGCTGGCCCAGCAAGACCAGGCTCTTCTTTGACGAAAGAACGGCGGACAACAGGGCCTGGGCCCTGGGCAAACGGAACAACCAGGTGGGCTACTACGAGGACCCTTTCGGCAACCAGCACCACAACGGAACCCAGGAAATAGCCACCACCTATGTACTCCTTGATGACGGACAGGAAATCAGCTATGCCGATACGGGGCTTCCCAGCGACTTCAGCCGCAACTACCTGGGGCCCGAGCGCGGCGCGTTCAGGGCCGTTTCGCTTTCGGCAAGCGCGTCAACCATCTTTCTCATCAATGACGCCGGAGAAATGTATACCCGCATAGCCGATTTTGACATCATAGGCGGCGACCCCATGTTCATGAAATACACCTATGAACCCTACATATCCGCCATTCCGGGGATCAACTACTATTCCAACCTGACCCCCTGGGGCCTTCCTCCCGAAGGCTGGAGGAGCCAGGAGCCCATAGCTCTGGAAGGCAGGGCGGCCCTTACCAGGCACATCACCATACTGCAGAACGGCCAGGGTAACGCGGCGCGGGAACTCCGCGTGGCCGGATACAATGCCGAAGGAGAAACCGGATACTGGTCCAAGGCGCTTTACGGGGCGGAATGGAACTTTGTCAGGGTCCCCCTCTCCTTCGCGCCGGAAGCGCTGCTCCCCGTCCCCGGCAGCCGGGCGGCCATAGGAGAACGAGGACCAATACTGGACAAGCGCTACTCGGGTTTCATGTGGCAGGGCGACAGCCGGGCGGATGATTTTAACTATGAGATTCCCGACTTCAATATACTTGAGGGCCGCTGTTCGTTACGGATCAGCAGGGGCGAAGAAAGCTGCGCCATTACCATACACCCGGTGGAACTGTGGACCTATATACGGCGGGACTATCTTCCGGGAAGAATGGGCCTGCCGAAAATTTTCTTCGCCACCATTGATATTCCCGAAAACGCCTTCGACGGCCTCAGCCGGGAATTCGCCGAAGCGCTGGAAGGAAAATTCAGGGACAGGGACAAGGCGATCTTCCGCTATGTTATAGAGGCTTCGCCGGACTATGTGCTCATGCGGGGCGGCGGCGGCGAGTCTTTTTTTCTTACCGGAGAGAACCTTTCAAACTACTTTCCCGAATTCCACCGTACCTGGATATTCAGGGCCTATGACGAAATAGAACGCTATAAAACGCTGCGGATTTCAGGAGGGCCTGAGTTTACCAGGGAGAACTACGCCGAGCTCAGGCACAAGATCAGCCTCAACGGGGATTTTATCAGGGAGCTTGAAAGCCGCGTCGCCGAATACGAATCACTGAGGAAAAGCGCTTTCAGGGGCGGCATCGCCTATACGGCGGCCGATTTTATCAGCCATATCACCCTCCTCAATTTTATCGACATTCCCAAGATAGCGACCATCACGAGTTTCGGAAAAGAAATAATCTCGGTAAACAAGGCCTATACCACCATGGTTTCCGATACGCGGATATGGATTGACAGCAAGCTCCTTGAACTGCTGCGCATACGCCTCTCTGTCTACACGAACCTTGCGGACGAACTTGCCGCCGGGGCGGAACAGGTTTTTCTGCCCCCGGAATACGCCGAGACTTTTTCAGGATACTGGGAAGCCGCGGAACTGCCCTCGCCGGTTTTCGGGCATTTCGGCCTCAACGACCGGGTCCTTCCGGCCAGGCTTTCGGTTTCGGACGACAACATGGGGTTCTTCGGCCTTGTCATTTCCGTAGGGAACGACCCTGACTTTGCCCTCTTTGTCGATCCCGTAGACGCGCCCCAAATTATTTTCTCCCGCCGGGGAGAGGGGGAAAGGACCTATACGTTCAGGGGCAGGCTCTATGTGGGAACAGTCGCCGACAAAGATTCAAGCAGGGAACTCTTCGAGAATAACATAGTGCCCTATATCGCCGGCGGCAAGGGCATCGAGGTTACGGTAGATTTTGACGGCGAAGAACTGGTCATAAAGTCAACGCGCCCCTTCCGCAGGACCCTTACCATATTCAGCACCAGGGTCCGGTAAAAAAGAGATCAATCCGTCTTTTTTGTTTTTGCGAGGAATTTGCGCAGCCTTGCCATCACATCATCCAGGTCAAGGGGTTTTCCTATGTGGTCGTTCATGCCGGCCTCGATGCACTGTTCAACATCGTCCCTGAACACATTGGCGGTCATGGCTACTATGGGAACAGCGCCGGCCCAGGGATGATCCAGGGCCCGTATTTTTCTTGTGGCCTCGTAGCCGTCCATTTCGGGCATCTGCACATCCATGAATATCATGTCGTAACGCCGGGGGTCCCCGCTGAATTTGCGGAACGCCTCGGCGCCGTTTTCCGCGCAGTCAATGACAAGTCCCGTAGGTTCAAGTATGGCAAGGACTATTTCCCGGTTAATGTCCACATCCTCGGCAAGGAGCATGGTATAACCCGAAAAATTGTCCTGGCTTGCCGCGTCCGTGACGCCCGGTTCCGTCTGCCCGGTCAGCCCTATACATTCGTTGATGCAGTTTATGACGCTTGAAGGAAGGAGGGGCTTGGGAAGAAATTTATCCACCCCCGCTTCTCTGGCCTCGCCGGCTATGGTGTTCCATTCGGCGGAAGAAATCATGATTATCACGGATTTGGAAAGGGGCTGTCCCTGTTTGATGAGCCTGGACAGTTCTATGCCGTCCATGCCCGGCATTCTCCAGTCAACAAAATAAAGATCATAGGGACCGTTGCTTTCGATCATCGCCGCCGCTTCCTCGCCGCCCCGGGCTGTATCGCAGGCGGCGCCGTGTTTTTTCATCATGCTGCTGAAATATTCGCGGGTGTCAAAGGAATCATCGACCATAAGCACCCTGAGGTTTTTCCAGTTGACGCCGGGATTGAGGAGCCCCGCCGGTTCCTTTTCGTCCGCCCGTTCAGCCTGAATGACAAAGGCAAAGGTAGAACCCCTGCCGGGTTCCGACTCCACCCATATCTTCCCGCCCATCATCTCCACGATGCGCTTTGAAATAGCCAGCCCCAGTCCTGTGCCGCCGAATTTGCGGGACGTTCCGCTGTCGGCCTGTTCAAAGGAAGAAAAGAGCCTGTCCTTCTGCTCCCCGGTAATGCCTATGCCCGTATCGTTCACCTCAATGCGCAGGGTACAGAGCCTGTCTTCCTCCTTGAGGAAGGACGCGCCAAGGTGTATGGAGCCGCCGTCAGGGGTAAATTTTACCGCGTTGGAAAGGAGGTTGGTGATAACCTGGGCAAGACGCTGGTCGTCGCTCAAAAGCCTGCGGGGTATGCGGTCGTCAACAGTAACGGTAAAACTCTGGCGCCTTTCGTCCATACGGAAATTGATGACATTGATTACCTTCTGGAGCATTTTTTCAAAATCAAAATTCACAAGGGAAAGTTCAAGTTTGTTGGCCTCGATTTTTGACATGTCGAGAATATCATTGATAACGCCGAGAAGATGCGTCGAAGCGTCTTCGATCTTTTTGAGGCAGTAATCTTTACGGCCCGGGTCTTGTGAACCTTTGGCGATGGCCGTCATGCCTATGATGGCGTTCATGGGAGTCCTGATTTCATGGCTCATGTTGGCGAGAAAGGCGCTCTTTGCCATGCTGGCCTGCTCCGCTTCTTCCCTGGCCCGTGAAAGCTCCGACACGTCATTCATCACCACCACGGCGCCCTGGTTTACCCCGTCATTTTCCGCCGCCGGGCTTATGGAAATCTGGAACACCTTCTTTTCGCCGAGGAAGCTGACTTCTTCTTCATAGTTAAGCTGAGCGCCGCTTTCAATTACCGACGCGCACCTTTGTTTTGTTTCCTCAATCCACCCCGCGCCGGAACGGCCCGCGAACAGGTCATGAAAGGGAAGGCCGACCATTTCGCGTATATCGCCGTAACCGAGAAGGCTGACAATCTTGTCGCTGCCAAGGACAAAGCGCAGGTCCGTATCCAGCATATAGGTTATGCCCGGCGTATTCTTGAGAATGAGGCGGTTATAAAAACCGGAAAGTTCTTTGGCGGCTTCATTGGAATTCCGCAGCCTTTCGGTCTGTTCGTGCATGATGACCAGGGCACGGTAATCCCGTTCGAGTTTTTTATACTGTCTTTCAAGCTGATTGTACCCTTTGGCTGAAATCTCAGACGGCATAAAGGCCCCCATGGATTAAAACATACAGAAAGCTATTGAACAGTTATGAAAGCGGTTGGAAACGTCTCCGTCTTTACAGCGGACCGGGCAAATCTCCCCGAGACAGTAGGCGCCAAAGAGCGTCAGTCCCGGCGGAAGCATTTCCGACAGTATGCGGCCTTCGGCCCCCGGATCTGAGCCGAGTATCATGGCCCTGCCGCAGCAGGAGATACAGAGCACGGTCCCGTACTCGCGGTCCTTCTGGTTCTTTCCTTCGTCAAGAAGGGCCCGCATGGATTCCCGGCAGGCGGCCATGACATCTTCCTTGTTTACAAGGCATATATTGGCCAGAGTTCCGGCCGGAACATCGCCAAAAAAGGTCCCCGAACCGTCCTTGAGATTGAGAGCCGAGATATGACGCATCAGCGGCGTTTCGTCCTTTTCTTCCCTGGTCAGCATCATGGGATAGGAGGTGAAGGCCAAAAGGGGATCTTCCACATCGGTTTTGAGGCCAAACCCTTCAAGGTACTTTACAAAGGTCTCGTCGCCGACACGGTACACCACGTTCTTTTCGGCTTCTACCACCCGGCGTATACGCTCGGCAAAGCGGGAAGTAACATGACGGAGGGCGAATACAGGACTGAGCTTTCCCCGTATGCCCAAAAGGACCAGGGAGTCCTTGTATTCCTTTCCGGACAAAAAGACCCTTGCCCGTTTGTAATCATAATCATCGGAAGCCGCGCCGCCTATGACCGGAACGCCCGGGGCTATGCCGGAAATCACCCTGGGGTAGACATCGCCTGAAAAACCCATGCCCGAAGGACAAAAGGCAAAGATAAGGGCGGGAGCGGAGCTGTCCGGCGACATGACCCGCGCGCAGGTTTCGGCGATGATCCTTTCGCAGATGCTGTCAGGACCGCCCAGGGGATCAGAGACAGAGGGAAAAAAGGCGCAGTCATCGGCGGTAAAGACGGTAAGCACCGCCGAGGCGTCTTTTCTGCCTCCGCTGTCCAGGGCCGCCAGAGTGGTCATGCCCGCGGTCTCAATACCCAGTAATTCCTTGAGAGAAGCGGTAAGCGCCGCGCCGTCGGTATCCGCGTCGCAGAAAAGCACGCCAAAGGAATTTTTTTTCAGGGTAAGTTTTTGTTGAATTGATTCACAGAGTTCCCTGGCGGTTCCCTCTGGATCATCCAGTTCAAAACTGACGGCAGACGCGCTTTTCATTACATTATACTATACCTTCCCGGTTCTTCCGTACAAGCCCTAAAAAGTGAACATAGCTGTCAATTACGGGACAGCCGGAAGGCCGGGCCGCGGGACAGGGAAACCAGGCCCCGGCGGGTTAAAATCTCCGGCCCACCCCTAAAAACGGCCTTATATAACCGGCGGGGGAATCCGTCGCGAAAAGACGGGTATACTCCACTCCGGTTTCAATATAGAAGGTTCCCGCCGCGCCTCCGGGGTTTTGGACAGGCCGCGTAAACCAGCGAAAGGCGATCCCGCCGTTTATCGCGGCTATCCAGGTAAAAAGCGAAGCGGTACTTTGACCGCCGCTTGTTCCGCTGGCAAGATTTACCCCCGCACCCAAACGGAACACAAGGGCCGTTTGCCCGGAGAAGCGCCGGTGATAGGTTCCGTTTAGATGAAGGGCCCCGATATGTATCTTTAGGTCGTCCGACTTCAACATATTCCAGGAAGGGGCCAGTTCCAGTCCCAGGTCTCCCCAGGGCTGCCTGACAGGCACAAGCTCTATCCTGAGGGAAGCTCCCATAGGATAGAAAATACTATCAAAGGGGGTAAACAGGTATCCATCAAGGGGAATCAGGGGAGCATATCCCGCCGAAACATAAAGGTCAAAAGATGAACCGGGCGCGGAATCCTCCGCAGGCACGGAAACAGGCGGCTCGACAGGGGAAGCGGCGGACGGCTCGACAGGGGAAGCGGCGGACGGGGGTTCAACAGTGATTTCGAGGAAACCCTCCAGCCCTCCGGGATTCCTGACATATACCCTGTACCGGCCCGGCCTGAGAACCTCCCTGTCAAAAAGCATACGGGCGCTTTCTTCTGAGGGAAGATAGGCCAGGGGTATAACCGGGTCCCCGCCGGAAGGAAGGGGCAGAAGATACACCTCAGCTCCCTCCACAAAGTTCATGCCGTAAAGGGTGATCTCAATGCCGCCCCGCGGGTCCCCTTCTTCCGTGGGTAAAAACGTTTGGGTAAAGGAGTATAGTTCCGGCTGTAATGCCGGGAACACCCTGAACGGAATCCAGTCGGAAATTCCCGCCAGGCTGTTCAAAAGATTATAGCCCTCTATCCTGTACCTGTATAAACCGGGCGACAGGGAAAGTTCAATAAAATTTTCCGTCCGGGATTCCCGGAGGACGCCGGTATATTCCCCGGCGCTGTTCTGTTTTTCTATGGTGATTTCATACCGGTGGACAGTATCGGCCTTTTCCCAGGCAAGGCGCTGGATAAAACGATCTCCTTCTTCGGTCCGTTCAATATAGAAGGAATCCTCGGTCTCGGGCGGAAGAAGATCCTGTCCCCGGAGGAAAAGCGGCAAAAGAAAAAGAATCAGGACAAACAGCGTCCGTTTATCTTCCATAAAGAACTCCCGGAACTTGTCCCCGTATCATTCCCGGCCGGGGAATATCGACGGTAAACAGGTTCTCACCGGGGGTCCCCCTCCTTCCGGCAGCCCCCCGGCTTATTGCCTCTACCCGCCAGGTAAAACGGCCAATGTCCAAAAGGCTCAGATCCTCAAGGGTATAAGAGCTTTCCGGGCTCTCGAAGCTGACGACAGGCCGCCGCTCCCCGGAACCTGTTTCCCGAAAGAGGGTAAACATATAGGCGTCCGCTCCCGCCACCGGATTCCAGCTAAAGACAAGGGCCCCGGATTCCAGCAGGGCTCCGGTGTCTGTCACATACCCGTTTTCCGGCCGCCGCCCTGTCGGGGCAGGGAACGGAGAAGGCGGCCGGGACAAAGACGGCTCTACAGGTCTGGCAACGGCAGGACCGGTTGAGGCGGGACTGACTGCTGCGGGTCTGTCCACGGGAGGGCTGACTGCTGTGGCGGGTCCGGCGGCGGCGGGGCTGGCAGTGGCCGCGGGTCTGTCCACAGGAGATCCGGCCGCGGCGGGGCTGGCAGTGGCCGCAGGGCTGACCGTGGCGGCTGGGACGGTCGCGGGACTGGCCGCTATGGGAGGAGCGGCGGCAGCGGCCGTTTCGGGGACAACGGCCGTTTCAACCGGGACAGTTTCGGCTGCCGGGGACGGCGGATAGCCTTGGCTGACGGGAAAGGG
>JAISDF010000163.1 GCA_031265025.1 Spirochaetaceae bacterium | reverse complement strand
GGGGTTACGTGGACCAGATCAAGGTTGAAACCGTAGTAGACGGCTCGAAAATTGTATCCGTGCGTATTACGGAAAACCACGAAACCAACGGCATCGGCTCCTTCGCGATACAGTGGCTGCCGGAACGTATAGTGCGGACCCAATCGGTGGGAATTGATATAGTCAGCGGGGCGAGCTTTTCCAGCCGGGCCATTCTCGGCTCGGTAACAGAGGCGCTGCGGCAGGCCGGCGCCGATGTGGACAAATTTTCCCGTCCGCCGGCCAAAGCCCCGGCAAGGGACCAGGAACTCTCGGTGGATGTTGTCATAGTCGGCGCGGGAGGAGCGGGTTTAAGCGCCGGGGTTGAGGCAAGGTTAAAGGGAAAAGACACCCTGATCATCGAAAAAATGGACATTCCCGGCGGAAATACCATACGTTCCTCGGGGGGCTTTAACGTGGCGGGCAGCCCGGAACAGGTAGCCGCCCACCGGGGCCGTTACAGCATTGAGGATTTTATCACCTATACCATGGAAGGGGGCCATAACCTCAATAACCGGGAACTGGTTACCTACATGATTCAAAATTCAGCCGGGGTGGTAGACTGGCTCAAGGCCCAGGGCATGAATCCCCAAATCGGAGAAACATACGGAAGCTATACCGTGGACGGGGAAGCCAAGGGGCTGATTCTGGACCTGCTCCGCCGCTATGAATCCCTGGGGGGAAAGATCATGTACGGCGTAAGAGGTACGGATATTATCATGAACGGCAGCCAGGCCGCGGGTATTGTGGCGGTAGACAAGCCGGGCGGAAAACTTACCATCCGCGCCAGGGCCGTGATTCTCGCGTCTGGAGGTTTTGGCGGCGATTTGGAAATGTGCGCCCGGCTGGACCCCAGCCTTGAGGGTTTTGTTACCGATAACAGCCTTGGCGCCACCGGAGACGGTATCAAGATGGCCGAGGCCATAGGCGCCGCCACCGTTGATATGGAGCAGATACAGAGCCATCCCACCATACACCAGGCCAGTTCCACTATGCTTACCGAAGGGATACGGGGCTCGGGCGGCATTCTGATTAACACCGCGGGAAAGCGTTTTACCAACGAAAACACCTACCGCGACGTGGTTTCCGCGGCCATTTTGAGCCAGGATCAGGCCAAGGCCTGTATTCTCTTCAATAAAGATCTCATGGACAACAATCCCAATGTACAGGGTTATTACGCGCAGGGACTGATTACCCCCTACAATACCCTGGACGATGTAGCCGGGTATATGAACGTGGACCCCGCGGTCTTAAAACAGACCGTAGCCACCTGGAACACCTATGTGGCAAATAAAAACGACCCCGAGTTTTCCAGCAGCTTTTCCTGGATACGGGATCTTTCCCAGGGGCCCTATTTTGCCCTTTGGGTCGCCCCGGGGATACATCATACCATGGGAGGCGTAAAGATCAACGTGCGGACTGAGGTTCTTTCCAACAGCGGTTCCGTCATTCCCGGTCTTTTTGCCTGCGGCGAAGTTACCGGAGGCGTCCACGGGGGTAACCGGGTCGGCGGAAACGCGATTCTGGACATACTGCTGTATGGCCGGGTAGCCGGAGAAAACGCCGCGGCCTATATACGATAAGGTAGAATATTATGGAGCTTTTCCCAAAACTCATCTGGTTTTGGGAAAGCGCGGATTCAGGCCCTGGTTTACTCAGGGCCTTTTTATATTCTGAACGCCACCACCACCGAGTTCGGCGTGATATACAGGGCGTGGTTTTTTTGGGGTCCGCCGTTTATGAGGGGACTGAAACTACGGCCCACCGCCCTTCCCAGGGCATAGCCGAGAAGGGCGCCGGCGATACAGTCAGAGGCCCAGTGGGCAAAGAGGGACATGCCAAAGCCGATAAAAGCGGCGTAGGCGTATGATGCGGCGACCAGAGCGGGTTTGTCATGGTGAAGTTCAGCCATCACCGCCGCCATGGCAAAGGCGGTGGCGGTGTGGCCGCTCGGCCAGCCGTTAAAGACGCCGCGCCTGAAAAAGCCAAAGGCAAAGTCATCGCTGTAGTCGGGCCCTGCCCTCTTGTTCCACAGGCCTATGCCCGGTTCTACCCGGCCGGTAAAAACCTTTATCGCGGAAGTAACGCCCATGCCCAAAATAGCCGCCTGTCCAAGGGCAAGCCCGGTTATCGCGAGGCCGGGATCGTTGTGGCTGTTCCCGTACAGATACAGGCCCAGAGGCAGCGCCGCCGGAAGCAGGGTGCCCAAAAAACCGGCGGGCATGGCCGCGTAGGCAAGGTTGTCGTTGTTGTACGACATACGGTTCCAGCGCCAGTCAATGCCGCTTTCCACGGCCCCGTAGGTAGCCAGGGAAGCGGCGAGGAAATTCAGCCCGTAATTGTCGCCGAACGAATGGAGCGTATTGCTCCCTATTTTGTAAAACACCAGTGAAAACGGCACTTTTCCGCCGTCAAGCCGTTCCCCTTCGGAGAGGGGGTCTCCGGCTGCCGCGTGGACCAGGCCCAGAAAGATGCACAAAACAACGGCGCTTCGCCTCATACTGCCTGACGGCCGCTTTTCCGTTAAAGGTTAAAATTTACCCTTTGAAATGGCTTTTTCCACGGAATCGGTAACAGCCTGGTCATACCAGTCATAGCTGAAAGGCTGTTTGGCCCTGATTTCGGTCTTCAGAACGCCTTCGAGACTGTCTTTACAGCCTTCGCATATGTCGCGGGTTCCGATGTGCCAATAGGTACGGTTGGGAATAGCGTTTTCAAGCGTATGCCCGCAAACATCACAGTACAGGGTTTTCATAAAAAGCTCCTTGGGTATTAAAAAATATGCGATTTTTATAGTATCAAAATCGCGTCCCTAACACAGGAATAATCATATCGTAAAACTTTGCAAATGTCGAGATAATATGATAAAAATTCTATGGAGACAGTATGAATCATATATTCTGCCCCTGGGAACAGGAGCGCCCTTTTATCATCGCCGAACTGGGGACCGGCCACAACGGAGACCGGGTCAGGGCCGGGGAACTCATAGACGCCGCCGCCCAATCAGGCGCGGACTGCGTCAAATTTCAAATTGTATACGCCGGGGAAATACTCCACCCCAAGACCGGGACGGTGAGCCTGCCCGGAGGGGACATAGCCCTCTTTGAGCGCTTCAAGGACCTCGAACTGCCCCCTGATTTCTATGCCGAAATGAAGGAAAAGGCCGAGAAACAGGGGCTTTTCTTTCTTTGCACGCCCTTTGGACCCCGGAGCGCCGGTGAACTGCGCGGCCTCGCTCCCGGCGCGGTTAAAATAGCCTCGCCGGAACTCAATTATACCGCCCTCCTCGAACTCATAGGCTCCTGGGATCTTCCGGTATTCCTCTCAACGGGAATTTCCCTCCTTGCCGATATTGAAGCGGCCCTGGCTTTCTTCTCCAGAGAGAAGGTATGCCTCCTCCACTGCGTTACCAGCTATCCCGCGCCGCCTGAGGACTACAAACTCCGCCTCATCACGACCCTTTCGGGGATTTTCGGCTGCGCCGTGGGCTTAAGCGACCACAGCATGGACGCCTGCCTGGTTCCGGTCCTTGCCGCGGCCCTTGGCGCCAGGGCTATAGAAAAACACTTCTGCCTGTCCCGTTCCGGTTCCGGCCTTGACGACCCCATAGCC
>JAISDF010000120.1 GCA_031265025.1 Spirochaetaceae bacterium | reverse complement strand
TGTCCCCGGCGGAGGCGTGGCTGCCGGCCATGGTGCAGGGCGCCCTTTCAGGCGACTTCAACCGGTATTCGGCCATGACGGTGATCGACCGCCAGAATCTTGACCGCGTACTTGCCGAGCAGGAACGGTCCCTGTCGCCCTATTATTCCGATGATGATTTTATTTCCCTGGGGAATCTTACCAATGCCCGGTACATACTTGCCGGTTCCATAACCAAAACCGCCCCGGCGCTGTTCCTCCTTGAGCTTGCCATTTCTGATACTGAAACCGGGGAGCGGCGGGCGTCCTGGCCGCCTGAGCCCTGTACGCTGGATGAACTGCGTTCCATGCGGGCGCTTAAAAGGGCCGCGGCGGGGCTTCTTGAGCAGATGGGCGTGGATCTTACCCAGGCGGGAAGGGAAGCCCTCGAAAAGGTTACCGTGTCGGAGGCCGAGGCTGAGGCGGCGCTTTCCCGGGGGCTTGCCGCCCAGAAGAACGGCGCCGTTACCGAGGCCCTGAGCTACTACTATGACGCCCTCTTTTTTGACGATTCCTTAAGCGAGGCCGGCGAGCGGCTTTCTTCGCTTTCCTCCGATGTATCACGGGGGAATCTGGGGTCCATACGGGACGAGATTGAAAGGCGGAACGCCTGGCTCGGCCTGATGGAGGAATGTGAGGCTTTCTTTGCTTCCCACCTTCCCTATGAACTTGTCTATGAGGGAGAGCTTGCCAAGGGCCGGGTGAATTATGAGACCGGGCTCGCGGATCTTTCCTTTGTCCTTGCCTCGTATCCGTCTTCGGGTTTTCAGGTGCTGCGGAAAATTTACGACGGCCTTACCGGGACCGGCAAAAAGGCCGAATGGGGCTTTGCCCAGTGGCCCCTTTCGTCAGCGGTTTTTGTTGATGAAAGCGGCGCGCCTTCCCTGGGAAAGACCATGACCATAGGCGCGGAGCTGGTCAACGAAGCGGGCGCCGTTATCGCGGCCAAGGACATATACCTGGTGAATCCCGTGAGCCGCAACATCAGTTCCCGCCCGGCCGGGGCTACCGCGGTGTTTGAGGATGTTCCTGTTGAGGAACTTGACGGCGCGGTATGGGTGCGCATAGCCTGGGTGAACGGCTTTGACGCGCGCGCCATAGCCGAGAGCGGGTACATAAAAATACGCGAAGGCCGCGTTGACCGCGGACAGTGGCAACTGCGGCAGGATATACTGCGGAACAGGCAATAGGAGGAACCAGTTATGAAAACGAAAAAGCCGGGAGTGTCGCGCGCGGGAATGGTATTGTTGTCCTTTTTTCTCGCGGCCGCCCTTGCGGGGTGCGCGTCCACAAAGGCGGTCAGCCAGAATTCCATAAACGATCTCGGCGGGCACGAGGAACTTTCCCGGTATCAGTTTTATCTTTCGGCGAATATAACCCTCAACGACGCGGAGCCGTACCGGGAGCAAAAGAGCGCCAATGTCATGGGTACCATGACCATACGCGATGTAGTGGTGAGGAATAAAATAAAAATCAGCAAGCGCGTCATGGGCGCGGTGCTGAATTCCTACATTGATACTGATAACCTTGAGGTGCTGGAAGTGTGCTTTGAGGAAAACGACGACACCAAGCGGCTGCTCTTCAAACAGGATGGTCCGGGCCTGGATCACCGCTATTACCTTATGTACAACGAGCGCGCGCGGAGAATAATCGATTACGGCGGCGACCCCTATGTGGTAACGTATTCGGGCGGCGACCGGGTGTATCTCAGGATAAAAATCATGCGCCGTGTAACCGAAAAGGTGAACACCCGGAGCGCCAGGGGCCGGCGGATATAGGCGGGAGGAGCCATGCTATACAGGGATTACGGAAAAACCGGCAAGAAGGTGTCGCTGCTCGGCTTTGGGGGCATGCGCTTTGCCCATATTGATGATCATGACGAATGTATACGCATGATGGTCAGGGCCGCCAAAGGCGGGGTAAATTACTTTGATACGGCTCCGGGTTATTTTGAAACCAAAAGCGAGTCGGTCTTCGGGGAGGGCCTTGCCGAACTCAGAAAGCGCGCTCTTCCCTATTATACGGCGACCAAGACCTTCAAGAGCACCGAGGCCGATCTCAGAAAGGAGATTGAAGGCCAGCTCAGGCGGCTCAACATTGACGCGGTGGATTTTTACCATGTGTGGTGCATTACCAGCCTGGATAACTGGCAGGCCAGAAAAAAGAACGGCATCCTGACTACCCTTGAAAAATTCAGGGCGGAAGGGCTTATCAGGCATATCTGTGTGTCAAGCCATCTTATTCAGGATGAAATCGAAGAACTCCTCATGGAGGGGGTCTTTGAGGGAGTGCTCTTTGGCTACTCCGCGTATAATTTCAGGACCAGGGAAAAGGCCTTTAACGCCGTGCGGAACAAAAAACTCGGCGCCGTGGTGATGAATCCCCTGGGAGGCGGCATCATACCCCAGCACCCGGAACTCTTTGCGTTCCTTAAAGAGACAGCCGATGAAACGGTAGCGGCCGCCGCCCTCCGCTTTCTTTGGGATCACCGGGACATCAGCGTAACCCTGGTTGGCTTTGCCTCGGAAGCGGATGTGGAAAGCGCCCTCGCGGCCATGCAAAACTACAGCCCCAGCACCGAAACCGCCCTGGTCGCGAAAAAGGAAAAGGCGTCGATTTCTTTGGAGGGTCTCTGCACCGGCTGCGCCTACTGCGACGACTGCCCCCAGAGCATACCCATACCCCGGTATATGGACGCCTATAACCAGAAACTTTTGACAACGGAAGACAGCGCCCTTTCCCAGCGCCTTGCCATGCACTGGGGCATCAGTCCCCGCGGCGCGGCGGCCTGCATAGCCTGCGGCCAGTGCGAAGCGGCCTGTACCCAGCATCTGCCCATAGTCCGGCGGCTTGCCGAAATAGCCGGCATGGAGACCCGGTAAAAAAGGCGGCGGAAAACCTCCGCCGCCCCCGCGGTATTCCAGCGGCTTTTTCAATTTCTCAAGAAAACACCGACACTAAAACGAATTTTTCTTTCGTTACGCCACTATTTTGAACCATAATACCTTAGTCTTCGCGTTATTCGGCATTTTTTTCAATTTATCAATTAAAAATTACCAAAAAAGAACAATATATATCACACATCTAACAAATACTAACAAACATTTATTGACAAGTAAAAGGGCCGGTATTAGAATAAACTTATAGAAATGAAAACAAACAAATAGTGAATGGGGGGTTATGGTGCTGGCCGAAGAACGATATACACGGATAATAACCATTCTCAAGGACCAGGGCTTTGCCAAGGTCGATGATCTTGCCCAGGTGCTTAAGGTGAGTGACATGACCATACGCCGGGACCTGGACCGCTGCCAGGAACGGGGCATACTCCAGCGCTGCCACGGCGGGGCCCTTATGAACCGCCCCGAAATCAGTTTCGAAGATAAAAGCGGCAAAAACCGCGAGATAAAAAAAAGCATAGCCAGAAAGGCCGCCTCTTTTGTGGAAGACGGGATGACTGTTTTTCTTGACGCCGGAACTACTACCTATGAGCTTGCCCGGCTTATACGGAATATACCCCGTCTGACCATCGTGACCGACGATGTGCACATCATGTATTCCCTTCTTGACAGCCCGGTGGAGCTTATCTGCATAGGCGGGGTGGCGCATAAAAAAACCGGCTGTATTTTGGGCAGATTTTCCGAACAGATGGCCGAGCAGATGCATTTTGATATTTCGTTTATAGGAACCAATGCGGTGGATGAGGAATTCTGTTCCATGACCCCCACGCAGGAAAAGATGTTTTTCAAGCGCGTGGTACTGCGCCATTCCGGCCTGTGTTACCTTGTGGCCGACCATTCCAAATTCAACAAAAAAGCCCTGTATATGATAGACAGCCTGGACAAGTTTTCCGGGGTCATCACCGACTATGCCTTTACTGATGATGAACAAAGGCTGATTTCCGAAAAGAAAATAACCGTCATTGCCGTGGAAAACGGCGAATCACCGTATGAGAGGATGAACGCATGATTCAGTGTGTAGTGGTGGCCGATGATCTTACCGGGGCCAACGCCGTCGGTGTACTCATGACCAAGGTAAATTACCGGACCTATTCAATAACCGATGGTGAAAAACTTGATGTAAAAAAACTTGCCGACTGCGAATGTGTGGTTTATCCGACCGATTCAAGGAGCATTCCCGCCGGGGAAGCCTACGAAAGGGTGTACAAGGCAACCCTTGCCCTGAAATCAGGCGATGTCAGGGTTTATACAAAACGTATCGATACCACGCTCCGGGGCAATCTCGGTTCCGAGACCGACGGCATGCTTGACGCCCTCGGCGGAGACCGGGTCGCCATGGTGGTGCCCTGTTTTCCTTCGTCAAACAGGATCAACGTAGGCGGCTATCTTCTTGTCCACGGCATACCGCTGCACAAGACCGAGGTTGCCCTTGATCCCAGGAATCCTGTCCATACTCCCCTCTGCGCGGAGCTGTACGGCGCCCAGTCAAAGTACGGCACGGCTTCAATACTGATAGCTGATTTGATGAAAGGCCAGGACGCGGTTTCGGAAAAAATAAAATGCCTTGCCGCGCAGGGGATGCGGAATCTTATTTTTGACGCTGTTACCGAGGAAGATATAGACCTTATCGCCGGCGCGGTAATAAAAAGCGGCGTTCCCTTTATTGCCGTTGATCCCGGCCCCTTTACCGCTTCCCTGTCCAGAAAGACCATTCCGGTCCGTTCAGGAGAAAAACGAAACAGGATTTTTGTCGCCGTAGGCAGCGTCAACGCCGTTGCCCGCAGGCAGGTTGATTATTTCCTTGGTTCCCGGGACTCCTTCAATGTATATATGGAAACCGCCGAATTCCTTGAGGGCGAACAAAGGCGCCGGAAGGAAATCAAACGGGTAGTGTCCGAGCTGCTTTCCAACTGCGGTCCTTTTGACGTATGCAGCGCGGTGGGCAGGGGCATCATCCCCGAACGCCGGGTTCCCTTTGAACCGTACGCGGAAAAATACCACTGTACAACAGGGGAACTGTCGGATCTGATCAATGAGTCAATCGCCGAGATTACCTATGAGGTCATGAGCTCGGACAAGGGCTTCAGGGGTATGTATACCTGCGGAGGTGATATCACTGTCGCGGTGTGCAAGCGGATGAAGAATACGGCTCTCAGGCTTCTCGGAGAAGTTCTCCCCCTGGCCTCCTACGGGGAGATTGTCGGCGGGGATCAGGAAGGCCTGAAAATAGTGACCAAGGGAGGCATGGTCGGGGACGCTGACGCCATAGTGTTATGCGTCAGGTATCTTAAGGAGAAACTTGCTGTATAAACAGCGGAAGGTATTTGATGAGTAAACCGTTGATTGTTGTCCCCCTGGGGGACCCCGCCGGCGTAGGCCCGGAAATACTGGTTAAGGCTTTTGCCTGCGCGGATGTGCAAAAGGCTGCCCGCTGCGTGGCGGTCGGCGATTCCGGGGTGGTAAAAAGCGCCGTTAAAATAACCGGAAAATCTTTCACCGTAAAAGAAATAAACGAACCCGCCGAAGGCGACTATTCAGGCGGGGTCCTTAATCTGGTCGCCGTCAATAATATCGACATGGGCCGTTTTAAGTTCGGCGTGGTAGACGGCATGTGCGGCAGGGCGGCATACGAGTATATCGAAAAGAGCGTGCATCTTGCCCTCGACCGGAAAGCGGACGCCGTGGCCACTACGCCGGTCAACAAGGAATCATTAAAAAAAGGAGGTGTCAATTTTATCGGGCATACCGAAATTTTCGCGGAACTGACCGGTACCCGCGATCCCCTTACCATGTTTGAGGTCAGGGGACTCAGGGTGTTTTTTCTGAGCCGTCATGTATCCCTCCGCAAAGCCTGCGACATGGTTACCAAAGACCGTATCATCGATTATGTAAAACGGTCCGTGGAAGTTCTCAGGAAATTCGGAGTTACCGGGGGAACTATGGCAGTGGCGGGGCTGAATCCCCATTCAGGGGAGCACGGCCTTTTCGGAGACGAAGAAGTAAAGGAGGTATTTCCGGCTATAGCGGCATTACAGGCGGAAGGCTACAAAGTAGAAGGTCCCATAGGCGCCGATTCGGTGTTTCACCAGGCCCTCAAGGGAAAGTACAACAGCGTGCTTTCGCTATACCACGATCAGGGGCATGTGGCAACCAAAACCCTTGATTTTGAGCGTACCATTTCCATCACCGGGGGCATGCCCATACTGCGTACCTCGGTTGATCACGGTACGGCCTTTGATATCGCGGGCAGGAACCTTGTCAGTGAGGTTAGCATGGTGGAAGCCATCATCCTTGCCGCGAAATACGCACCCGGTTTTGCGTGCGGGTAAGGATACGCGCGGATATACCCTGATCTGGTGACCATGGTATTTCTGCGCGGGTCCTGTTATCTGATTGGATGCGGCGGTCCGGGCCGCCCAAATTTAGGAGGTTTCTTTATGGAAGTATCAGGGACTCAACTAATCCTTGCTCTGGTTATTGGTCTTTTTGTTTTGATTCTGCTCTGCCTCAAGACCAAGGTTCACGCTTTTCTGGCCCTCATTATCGCGTCTATAGTTATCGGCCTTATCGGAGGTCTGCCCCTTGTCGTTGACACAAACAACAAGGTCAGCATAGTCAACTCCATTACCGGAGGGTTCGGCGGAACCCTGGGGAGTATAGGCATCATCATCGGTTTTGGCGTTATGATGGGCGAAATCTTTCAGCTCTCCGGCGCCAGCAACCGCATGGCCTTTACCTTTCTTAAACTATTCGGAAAGGGAAGGGAAGAATTTGCCCTGGCTCTTACCGGGTACATTGTTTCCATCCCTATTTTCTGCGATTCTGCTTTTGTGGTGCTCTGCCCCATAGCAAAATCCCTTTCCAGAACCACGAGAAAATCCATTGTGGCCCTGGGAGCGTCCCTGGCCGCCGGCCTTGTGGTTACCCATACCATGGTGCCGCCCACTCCCGGACCCCTCGCGGTAGTGGGCAATCTCGCCAGTGCCGGCGCTACTATAGACCTCGGCAGGTACATCATCCTGTCGTTGATTTTCTCCATACCCATTACCATCGTGGCGGTGTTCTATGCCAGGCATGTGGGCCGTAAAATTTACCAGGTTCCCGCGGCCGACGGCGAAAACTGGGAAAGGCCCGAGAACAAGGGTCCCGACTACACGACGGCCCTCAGCATGGATACCAAGGACATGCCGGGAACCTTTGTGTCATTCTTCCCCCTCCTCGCGCCCATACTGCTCATACTCTGCAATACCGTATTGAGCGCCCTCAAGCTGACCGAAGCCAGCTTCCTGACCCTGCTTCTGTACTTTATCGGCCAGCCCATTGTGGCGGTAGGCATCGGCCTGCTTCTGGCCATCTACACCCTTGGCTTCAAATACGCCAAGGGCGATCTTCTGCTTAAAATGGAAAACGGCATGAAGTCAGCGGGCATCATACTTCTGGTAACAGGCGGCGGCGGCGCTCTGGGCCGGGTGCTCAGCAACAGCGGTATAGGCAGTTACATCGCCGGCGGCCTTGCCCAGACCGGCCTTCCGGTATTCATACTGCCCCTGGTAATCGCCACCCTGGTCCGCTTTGCCCAGGGCTCGGGTACCGTGGCCCTGACCACCGCGTCGGCCATCACCGCCCCCATTGTTGTTGCCGCGAACGGCAATCCCTATCTGGCTGCCCTGGCGGCCTGCGTAGGCGGCCTCTTCTGCGCCTATTTTAACGACAGCTACTTCTGGGTGGTCAACCGGCTCATTGGCATCAGCGAAACCAAAGAACAGCTTCGCATCTGGACTTTGACCACCGGCGTCTGCTGGCTTACCGGCGTGGTGTTCCTCTTTATCTTTGGCATATTCTTGAGATAAAACCGTTTCGTACTTCGTTTGGCCCTTCCCGCTCAGGGCCGTTTCAGTCCGCAGACCGCCTTCTCAAGCCGCGTAAGCGCCCCTTCAAGGACATGGCGGGGGGCGGCAAGATTTATCCGTTCAAAGCCCCTGCCCTCATGGCCGAAGATATAGCCTTCATCAAGGAAAAGCAGGGCCTTTTCGGTCATGAAGCGTTCCAGATCGCCGCAGTCCATGCCGAGGCCCCGGCAATCCCACCACTGGAGATAGGTTCCCTCGGTCCTGAAAACCTTTATACCGGGTATGCGGCCGGCGATGAAGGTTTCGGTAAAATTCCTGTTTTCTTCCAGCACAACAAGCAGCGCGTCAAGCCAGGGTTCCGCCTTTGTATAGGCAAGCTCGCAGGCTTTTACGCCTATAAGGTTGAGTTCCATGTTGGCGCTGCGCCTCAGCACCGTTTCCTTGTATTTTCTCCTGAGGAGCGGGTTCTGGATGATGATGTTTGACGCCTGAAAGCCGGCGGTGTTAAAGGTTTTGCTGGGCGCGGTACAGACGACGGTTTTTTCGGCCAGGTCCGCGCTGATTGTGGAAAGCACCGGATGGGTCCTTTTGTCCAGAATGAGGTCGTTGTGGATTTCATCGGAAATTACCGTAACCCCGCTTTTGACGCAGAGACCGGCGAAGGTTTCAAGTTCCTGCCGTTCCCATACCCGGCCTACGGGATTGTGGGGGCTGCAAAAAAGGAGCAGCGTATTGCTCCGGTCGCCAAGCAGCTTTTCAAGGAGGGCAAAATCCATTTCATAACGGCCGTTTTGTACCACCAGGGGACAGAGCACGGTTTTTCTGTTGTTCTGGCTGATTGCCCGGTAAAAGGGGGCGTAGACCGGGGGCATGACGATGACCCCTTCTCCGGGAGCGGTAAAGGCGTCAACGCAGTGAAACAGGGCGGGAACCACGCCGTTGGACGGGACTATCCACTCCGCTTCCGTTTCCCAGTTGTGGCGCCGTTTCATCCAGGAACATACGGCGGAATAATAGGAAGGGGTGAGGTTTCCGTAGCCCGGCACAGAACCTTCGAGGTATTCCATAAGCCCCTGCCGTATTTCCGGAGCCAGGGCGAATTCCATGTCGGCCACCGAGAGGGGCACTATGTCCGGCCCCAGATTGGGATTTATGTTCCGCATGAGGGCCCATTTTGATGAATCCTGCCGGTTCAGGCTGGTAAGCGTCGTAAAATCGTACATACCAGGCATCCTAGCATTTTTACGTCATTTAGGATAGTTTTTTACCATGCATCTTGACGAAATTGAAAGCATACGATATTCTTCGGTTAATCCTATAGGAATTATAGGAGATTTGAAATGATAAGCCTTGAGGGAGTATCAAAGAATTACGGCTCCGTGGCCGCGGTCAAAAAGGTGAGCCTTGTCATCCCCAGGGGGAGCATCTACGGCATCATAGGCAAGAGCGGCGCGGGCAAATCAACGCTGCTCAGGCTCATGAGCCTATTGGAGAGCCCCGACGGGGGAGCCGTGTACTATGGGGACGAACGGGTGGATGCGCTTGCCGGAAAGGAACTCCTTTCCCGCCGGAGGAAAATGGGCATGATTTTTCAGAATTTCAATCTTTTTGCCTCCCGTAATGTGCTGGGCAATATCAGTTATCCCCTGGAAATAGCCGGTTTTCCCAAAAAGGCGGTCTATGAACGGGTGGATGAACTTTTGGAACTGGTGGGCATACAGGACAAAAAGAAAGCCCTGCTCAAGGAACTTTCAGGCGGGCAGAAACAGCGGGTCGCCATAGCAAGGGCCCTGGCCGCCGGCCCCGAAGTTCTTTTCTGCGACGAGGCGACCAGCGCCCTTGACCCCCAGACTACGCGGTCCATTCTTGCCCTCATAAAGGAACTCCAGTCCCGGCTGAAAATAACCGTGGTGCTCATAACCCACCAGATGCAGGTGATCCGTTCAATATGCCAGCATGTGGCGGTGCTCCATGAAGGGGAACTTGCCGAAGAAGGAAAGCTGGCCGAGGTATTTGACACCCCCAGATCCCGGGCGGCGCGGGAGCTCATCTATGAATAGCTCCGGCCTCAGGGACGTACTGGTCCTGCTTCCCATTCCCACAGCCGAAACCCTGTACATGACCCTGGTGTCAACCATACTGGCGTCAATCATGGGCTTTCCCCTGGGCGCGTGGCTTTATTCCACCGCGCCGCTGGGACTTAACCCCCGGCCGTTCCTGTACAACGTCATTTCGAGGGTGGTAAACCTTTTCAGGTCCATGCCCTTCATCATCCTGATTATCCTGGTGTTTCCCCTGTCGAGGCTCATAGTGCGGACCAGCATAGGCCCCACAGCCACCATAATCCCCCTTTCCCTGGCGGCCTCCCCCTTTGTGGCCCGCATTGTCGAGTCGGCCCTTGCCGAGGTCGAAGGCGGCGTACTGGTAGCCGCCCGGGCCATGGGTTCAACATCATTACAGATTATTTTGAAGGTGCTGGTACCCGAAGCCCTTCCCGCCCTGGTTTCGGGCCTGTCCCTGACCATCATCAACCTCATAGGCTATTCGGCCATGGCCGGCGCGGTAGGCGGCGGCGGCCTCGGGCACCTTGCCATCAGCTACGGATACCACCGCTTCCGCATGGACGTAACCATAGCCGCGGTGATTATCATACTCCTCATGGTCGAACTTATACAAAAAGCCGGCTCCGACCTGAGCAGGAGGCTTCTGTCCAAACGGTGAGTGTTTTAGTATTTTCAATATTTTTATGGAGGAATGTATGAAGAAGGTTTTTATTCTGGCAGGCGTTCTGGTCCTGGCCGCGGCTCTGCCCGTATTCGCCAGGCCGAGCAGCGACAATGTTCTCAAGGTGGGCGCGACCCCGGTCCCCCACGCGGAACTTCTCAACCTCGTTAAAAGCGATCTTGCCGCCCAGGGCATAACGCTGCAGGTGGTGGAATTTACCGATTATGTAACCCCCAACCTGTCCCTTGACGCGGGAGATTTGGACGCCAATTTCTTTCAGCATGTGCCCTATCTTGAATCGTTTGCCGCCGAGCGCAATCTAAAGCTCGTGTCCGCCTTTGGCGTTCATGTGGAACCCCTGGGCCTCTATTCCCGGACCTCGAAGAGCGCCGGCGAACTGAGAGACGGCGCGTCCATCGCCATCCCCGACGACCCCACCAACAGGGGCCGGGCGCTGCTCCTGCTCCAGGCCAACGGCCTCATTACCCTTCAGGCAAGCGCGGGCATTGAGGGAACCCCGGCGGACATCGCGTCCAACCCCCGGAATTTCCGCTTCAGGGAACTTGAGGCGGCCCAGCTTCCCCGCGCCCTGGGCGACGTAGACGCGGCGGTCATCAACGGCAACTATGCCCTTGACGCGGGCCTTAACCCGGTAACCGATTCCCTCATTCTCGAAGGCGCCCAGTCCCCCTATGTGAACATAGTGGCGGTCAAGGCCGGCCATGAAAACGACCCCC
This sequence comes from Spirochaetaceae bacterium, assembly GCA_031265025.1. Taxonomy (GTDB): domain Bacteria; phylum Spirochaetota; class Spirochaetia; order Treponematales; family Breznakiellaceae; genus JAIRTD01. The sequence goes on along the minus strand of JAISDF010000120.1, from coordinate 3,214 downwards.
GCATCCTCGCCCTGTCCGCGGCCCTTCGTTCCCAGAAAGTCAAAGACTACATCCTCGCCACCTACAACGGCGGCGTAGTCCCGGTTTTCTGACCTATAAAGAAAGGGGAAGGGGGGCCTGTTTCCCTACCGCCGGCCGCATACAGCCGCCGTAGCTCCCCCGCCCGATAAAGGCATGCGAGCAGGCGCGAAGCATGTCCCGGCGCTAATGCGGCAAGGCGTAGGCCATATAAAATTCCCTGTATGCCATTGTGCCTCGACGGGCCGCCCCTCCGCCCCAGCCTAAAGTCTGGGGCTACCCCCCAGGTGGGGCCGGGACTCCCCCGCGAGCCAGCGAGCGGGTTCTTGCATGGATCTCCCCCGCGCAAGCGGGTTCTTCTGTTTCCTTTGCTCTCCGCCGGAGGCGGAGAGGCGCCCCCCTGCGCTGCCAATAAAGTTTTCGGTCGCTTGGTTTTGCCCCTAATCCACTCTTAAGTGTACGCGCATGGTGACTGTCACCCCCCGCGCTTCTCTGTTGACCGTGCCGCTTGCATAAGAGCCGCTGTTTGAAGGGGCTGCCCGCCAACGGCGGACAACCCCAGGAGGTAGAATGGAGTTGTTCAGAAACCTCAGTTTCTGAACAACTTCCGCTTAAAAACAGTAAAATGCGGAGCATTTTGCAAGACTTGCAAGCTAACCTTTGGTTAGCAGATAACCAACCGGGTTATCTCACAAGTCAAATTACTGTAAAACAAACCGAAACATCCGGTCCGTGCCCGTTGTGGGGCCCGTGACGGCGCTTCTTTAGTTGCCGGTAGCATCTTTAATCGCTTGAATCGCCAATCGAGCGGCTTCCCTTACCGCTGTAGAAGTATATGTAGCATTGCTCATAACATCAATTTCCGGAGAATTCCGCCGCACAATGATATCCGGCGCATTGGCTATAACTACCTTGCCGATGCCCTCGGTCTCATGCTCATCTTCAATGTCTACACCGGTGATAAATCCGTTTTCTATAGTGATAGTCACGTATACCAAACCGCCATAGCCATAATAACTTGCTCTTGCGCTACCTGAATAAGATCCCATTGGTTCCGCTGGGGGTGTAGTTTCTTTGGGAGCACTGTGTGAACAGCCGGACAACATGAGGAACAAGATGCTTAGTACTATTCCCCGCATGAAAAACAGATTGCTTCGTTTCATTACTTTTCCTGTTCTCCTTACTGGTTCAGGTTTGCGGCCGCATGTGAACCGGCAATCCAGCCCATGGTGGCATAGTGGGTAAAAGAAGATCCGCCGACTTGAGTTGTCCCATAGGTGGGGTTAATACTATAAAGGTCACGGTTGGCATTTTCGCCTACGGCATAAAGATTGGGGATTACCTCGTTAGCCGCGTTAAGCACCTGGCATTTACCGTTGGTTGCCACGCCGCCGAAAGAGCCCATGGTCTGGGGGTATATCTTGACCGCATAGTAGGATCCGCCGGGAGCGCTTATAATTTTGTTGGTAAGAAGGTTATTTGCTTTACCTTGACCGCCATTTGCCTCGGCATCGGCATTAGCTGTACCATTCCAGGCTGCCTGGACAATAGTATTGTACGTAGTAACTGTCGCGGCAAGATTGGACGCGCCTATAGCGGTACCAAGAGCGGCAACTGAACCGGCCTTAAATGCCTCGTTGGTAAATTCCCCGGTAAGGTTGACAGCGACATCCAGGGCCGCGACGATCTCCGCCGCCGAAAGTTGATAACCCGCATTAACTCCTTGACCCCCTCTGGGCCGGGGAGCGGGATTATCAGCGGGGACGCCCTGGGGGTCGGCGGAAGCTGTACCGGCAGTGTCGGCGGGGACAATAAGCCAATACGGCGGTTTGTTATGGGAAATCATTCTGTTTGAACCGGGACTATTTGCCCCCCTCATTTGAATGCCTAATACTCCTTCGTCACAAAAACGGTTTCCGTCTCTGTCAACTACTATAAAGTTTTCACTGGTCAGTTGTGGCTGCGGTCCCATGAATGTGACCATATAAAACGCATTGGCCGCTTTCGGGTTGCCCGGAGCGGCCCGGCCAACGGCCTGGTGCATACCGGAGGTGAACTGGATACCGGCGCCGATAATCAAGGTATTTGCCAGGCGCACCCCGCCCGCGTCTACCGCCATTTGAATCCCTGTTCCGTCGGATGCTGTGTTGGCCTGGGTTTTTATGTATCGCATCGTATCGTCAATAGCAGGGTTAGTAGCGCCGTTTGCGGCAATTCCTTCATAACTTCCGGAAAAACCGCCGGTGGCAAGAATGACTTTTTTGGCCCGGATGTTTTTTGATTGGCCGTTGTGGGTTGCGCGAACACCGGCAACTATGCCATTTTCCATTATCAACGCTTCGCCCCTGCAGTTAAGGTAGAGGCTAATGCTGTCCGATTTGGCTTCAATGGCAGTCCGTATGCCTCTCATCAACATGCCGCCGCCCTCGCCGGTGGGGGCATATGTTACCAAGCCGTTTGCGTCATACCCGCCGTATTGGGGATCAGAGGCGCCTACGCCTCCCTGCGCTGCCGGTTTTATTAAATAGTCGTACATCACCCGGGCTTCATATATTATTTCTTCCCATTTTGGATAATTGGGAAAGCCGGGAATTTCGTAAGAGCCGTATTCCCGGGCGGTTACTTCAGTGGCGGCAGTATGACCGCCGCCGGTTGTATTGGTCATATACGCGCGCCAGTACGCCCTGCCAAGATCCATGTCGTTTCGCGCGTTAATGAGGTTTGGATTGAAGATTCCCGTTGCTCTTGCCGCTCCACCGCCAAACAGGCCGGTCGCCTCTATCAACAAGATCTTCAGGTTGGGATTAGCCTCGTAAGCCCCAAGGGTTGCCAAAGGTCCGGCTATGCCGGCGCCGACTATCACGATATCGAAGGTTTCATCCCATTTGGTACCGGTATTAGAGGCAGTTGTGCAATTCATAAATCCCGCAACCACGATCAACAATACGGAGACCAAACCTGTAAACCACTTCTTCTTCATCGTCAACCTCCAGAGAGAAAATTTATCTTTACAGGCATACGCCAGTAAGTTGCTATTATCCAACTTGGAGTTAACTCCAAGTCAAGTTTTTTTTTGTCTTTTTTCATAAAATTTCTTAAAAAAGCCGGGGGTTGAGGCGGAAGTGACGGCCGGCGTTTGTGTTTTGTTCATCTGCACGCCGCGCGTGCATTTATCGGGCGGGGGTAGGCGCAGACC
>JAISDF010000036.1 GCA_031265025.1 Spirochaetaceae bacterium | reverse complement strand
TCCCGCTGGTAGAGTTCCTGGTAGACATAGCTTCTGCCTTTGAGGCGCTCCTTGACCGGCTGGGAAAAGGGTACGTGGCGCCAGAATATGCCCCGGACATCCTTGTCAAGTTTCTGAATGGCTTCGCTTTCCTTGGTTATCCAGGTTATGTAGTCTTCTATAAAATATTCTTTTACGTCGCCTTTGAGTTTGCGGGAGGTAAACCACTGGTAGTAGTTGCCGGTGAGGCCCTCTTCCATCCAGTAATACGAGGCTTTTTCCTTGGCGACCTGCCAGCGCAGGTCGGCCATCGCCGAAAGTACGGCAATGGACAGGTTTTTGGGGTACATGGGCAGGGCGATGCGGCCCCGGCTTGTGGCCCGGTTAAAGCGGTCAAAGGGTTCCCAGCAGATGCCCATATCGCCGTAAGAAGGGATGAGCACCACATAGGGAACGATGCGGTTCAGCCTGTTTTTATACGAGCGGGAAAAGGCCTCGGGGTCTATGCTTTCAAGCCAGGTAAGCTGGGCAAGGATATTTTCCCTGGTTCCCACCGAATTGGGGTTACAGCGGAAATATTCCTTGGTCAGAATGGGAAAATGGTTGCCCTGCCGGCCTATAGTCATCTTGGCCATCTGCCGCACGGTTTCAAACTCGGTGCCTATGGCCTTGACGTCAACTTCTACGGCGCCGCCTTCTTCTTCAAGTTTGTGTTTAAGGGTATGGACATCGGTTTCCGCCTGGTTAAAATCCCGCATGAACACTTCAAGTTCCCGGTCTGATTTGACGAGGTTCTTGATGAGTTCCTGCACATCCTGAAAGGTCCGCTTCTGGCTTTCGGTATAACAGGAATTTATGTCGGAAAACCCTTCAAGGGGATAATGTTCGGTAATAAATTGAACCTTTTCGAGCAGGGCGTGTTCCAGTATGCCCCGCTCCTCGCTTTTTGCCTTGAGGAGGTTACGGGCGCCGTCCCGCTTGCCCATGGCTTTTTCCATGAGCTGCTGCATTCTTACCTGGGTATTGCTCTTTGCCACCCTGACTTCGTCGGTGCTGGAATTCCGTATACTCCCGGTTCCCACGGCCTTAAACCATTCATCAAGATAATACACAGGCTGATTGAGGTAATTGTCCTCAACGGTCCGGGAAAAAAAATCCTTGTCCTCGGGGCTCAGAAAATTGGGGTGCAGGATGCCAAAGCGGAGGAGATTTTTGTGGATTTCCGAAAGCCTGCCCGCGGCTTTCTGGGCCACACCGAGGAGGAAATCCCAGTAGGCGCTTACCAGTTGCTGCCTGAACACCCCCCGGTCCTTGGGGTCCTTGGCGTTGACATATTTCTGTATGATTGTGTGAACCCGCTGGGCCTGGTCCCCCGCTCCGGCAAGGGCCTTCTTGTAGTAGTCAGGGTCATTAAAAATCCGGCGGGGCACAGGTTCGGAACGTTTGGTTATTTCGGGAAAATGCTCTTCGGTAATGTCCACTTCCGGAGCGTCCAGGGAACTGTCGTCGCCTGAAGCGTCGTCAAAAAGACTGGAGTAATCCGGCGGCCGCATGGTACCGCGCCCGGCGGCCCCGCCTGTTCCGAGAAGGGCGGCGATTTCAGGGTCCATTTCACCCTGGAACATATTATCTTGATTCATCCTGGATTAAACCACCTTTTTCAGTATAAAAGAAGAAGGAAGGCGGCGTCAACTCGTTGTTAAACCCCTTTTTTCGTGCTACCATGCACAACATGAGGAAAATTGCGCTCATTGCCGTCTTTATTTCCGCCTCGGCCGCCCTGTGGGGCCAGAGGGGACAGGCCGGAGAGGTGCTCCAGGGCTATGACGGTTACTGGACCAGGCAGGGAAGGATTGACATTTTCAACCTGGTGCGGTTTTATCCTGACCGGCTCCCCTTTCTGCGGAACGAAATTTACGCCCGCTACGGGAGGGCCTTTGTCAACGCTGAGTATCAGGCCTATTTTAACGGCCAGAGCTGGTACCGGGTGCGGAACAACTACACCGACGCCTGGCTCAGCGCCGACGACAGATACAATGCCGAGTTCATACGCTCGGTTGAACAGAGCGCGCCGGGCTTTGCGGATACGGTCAAAACGCTTCTGCAAAACGTGGAATACCAGGGCGACGGCCTTGTCCTGGTTTTCAGTTCCAAACAGAGCCTTTTTGTTGAACGCGGCGGGGATGACGCCTTTGACGTGTACGGAAGGGCCCTTGACCGGGACCAACTGCCCTGGATCATCATGGGCGACTGGGTCATCACGTACCAGTCTTCCGGCAGAGAGACCTATGAGGCCGTTGCGTACAGGCTGAACCATAGCCGGAGACGAATCACCGACAGCGCCCGGGCCTCCATAAACGCCGCAAGCCTTACTGTCCTGATTGAGGCGCAGAGAAACCGTTGAAGCACCGGGGAGCCTTGGTTTCCGCCGCTATCTTTGCGGTTATCATTTTTTTGATTGTCCAGAGGGTGTGGCAGGGGCCTTCGGGGTTTGACGTGTACTATTACGCCCTGCAAACCAGGGCAATGGCCCTTGGGGGCCTGCTTTTTTTTGACAAATCCTTTGTGTACGGCGTATTGTCGCTTCTTGACCGCCTGGTTCAAAACCCCGTTTTAAGCAGCCAGGTACTTTCGGCGCTGAGCGTGGGAACCATCTACGGCTGCCTCCTGGCGCTCAGTTTCCGCCGGGGCCCTTCGCCCTACACCTGCGCCGTGGCAAGCGCCGCGGTGTTTAACCCCGCCACCTTTTACCAGCTCCTTGAATTTACCAAGAACAATTTTTCCCTGGCCTTCTTTTTTATCGCCTACACCGCCCT
>JAISDF010000077.1 GCA_031265025.1 Spirochaetaceae bacterium | reverse complement strand
AAAATCATACGGGGAAAGAGGGAATTCCTTGAGCTTCTCGCGGCGGCTCTTCTGGCCGGGGGGCATGTGCTTATCGAGGATAATCCGGGGCTGGGAAAGACCACGGTGGCCAAGGTGCTGGCCCGGCTCATCGCGCCTGACCGGGGAGGGAAGGGGCTTGTGTTTAAGCGTATTCAGTTTACGCCCGATCTGCTTCCGTATGATATAACCGGCGTTGATGTGTTCAATCCCGAAACGGGCCGTTTCCGTTTTATGCCGGGGCCGGTGCTGTCCAATATGGTGCTTGCCGACGAGATAAACCGCACGACGCCCAAGGTGCAGTCGGCCCTGCTTGAGGTGATGGCCGAGCGGCAGGTTACTATTGGGCAGACTACCCACAGGCCGCCTGAGCCTTTTTTTGTGATTGCTACCCAAAATCCTGTTGAAAGCGAGGGGACTTTTCCCCTGCCCGCGGCCCAGCTTGACCGTTTTATGATGCGTCTTTCCCTGGGCTATCCTGACAGGGATTCTGAAATCGCCATTTACCGGGATAATCCTTCGGAATACGGGCTTGAAAAACTTGAACCGGTGCTCACGGTTTCCCTGTTTCTCAAGGCCCAAAAAGAAGCTGAAGGGGTTTTTTGCCATCCTTCGCTTGTGGAGGCCATTGCCAACATGGTGCGGGACACGAGGGCGCACAAGGCTTTCAGTCTCGGCGTGTCGCCCAGGGGCGGGCTGCACCTGCTCAAGGCGTGCAGGGCTCTGGCCCTGGTCAGGGGCCGGGATTTTGTGAACGACGAAGACCTCGGCACACTGGCTGTTCCGGTGCTGGCTCACCGGGTTAAGCTCCGCGAAAGCCGTCAGTCGGCGGAAAAAACCATACGGGAGATCAGCCTTGCCAGAATCAACGGAATCAAAAAGGGCTGACAGGTCAGGAATCCTGCCTGACAGTTCGGGAAGCAGGCGCCCTGGCGGCGGGTACTTTGGCGGCGGACGCGGCGGACGTTTTTTTATCAGGCCCCGTTTTTCCGCGTGTTTCCTCATCCCCCTCTCAACGGGGCTTCTTGTTCTGGGGCTCGCGCGGGGGGAACTGGCCCTTACCCTGCCCGGCGCGGCCTTTGCCTCGGCGCTGGTGTATTCCTTTGCCGGGGTGCTTTTCCTTGCTGTTTTTCACCGGAAAAGGGGCAGTGATTTTGCCGCCGTCTTTGTTCCCCGGCAGCTTGAGAGGGGCGGACAGACAGCCCTTCTTTTTTCCGGGTTGAAAAAGACAAAGACCGGCCGGCCACGGCGGCTTTTTTCCCTGCCCGGTATAGTTATGCGCTATGAACTTCATCTTGAAACCAGGGACGGCCGGAAAATAAGGCATATCTTTGATCCGGGAAAGGAGATTCCCCCGCTTGACGCGGTATACCGGGGCGCGTATTACGGGGCTTACGATATTTTTTCGGTATCGGATATACCGGGTTTCTTTATTGCCGGTCTGCCCTGCGCACAGGAAAAAGACGCCCGGCTTCTTGTTTCGCCGTCGCCCGGCGAAGACCCTGTCCCCATCCGCTCCCGCTCCGGCGGGGAACGGGAACGGGTTGAGCCTTTCCGGGTGCGTACCGATGAACTGAGCAGCAGCAGGCCCTATGTGAGCGGCGATGATCCCCGGCGCATTAACTGGAAGCTCTACGGCCACGGCGGCGAGCTTTTTGTGCGGGAAGGCGAGAGGGAGCCGCCGCCCCGTTCCAGGATGGCGGTTCTCATAGACACCCTGGCGGAACAGGAGCTTTTTTCCGGCGAGGCCGGACGCCGCGTGGTGGACCGCTGCTGCGAATATGCCCTGGCCCTGGTCCTTGACCAAAAGGACAGGGGCATAGAGGTTCTCCTGGGGTACAGCGGCCAGCCGGGCGGTCTTTGTTCAGGGGAGTTTGAAGATTTGGCAGGTTTTTTGGCCTATCCTGCTGCCGGAACCGCAAGCGAAAAACTTCCCCAGCCGCCCGGAGATGAGGGCGTGGTCATCTTTCTTTTGCCAAGAAACTATTCGGGGCCGCTTGACGCGTTTCTTTCCCGGCGAAAAGCGGTTGAGCTTGTTTTTCTTTACGAGAATGAAAAGCAGGAAGAGGCGGCCGGACTTTGCGTCCGCCGTTATGGGCAAAGGGGGGGCTGTCGTGCCCACTGTTTCAGGGTTTAGCGGCGCGGGGGTGAACGGCCTGGATGAGGGCCGCATGGAACGGTGCCGGGAGGCGGGCCGCGCGGAACAGGTCCGGGAGGCGAAAGACAGGCCCGGCGCGGCTGCCTTTATATGCCGTTCCATTGCTCTTTTCGGTGTATGCTTCCAGATACGGCTCCTTGCCGGGGACCTTTCCGATACCGCCCTCTTTCTTGCCGCGCTCATCGCGGCCTTTCTTGTTCCTGTGCTGCTCCGAAGGGGCCGTTCTGTCTCGGCGTTACAGGGCGTTGCCGTGCTGGTTCTCCTGCCCTGGGCAATCCGTTTTTTCATTGCCCTGCCCCGCCTTTTTGTTCCGGGGACAGGGGTTTTCTGGGACGCGCTGCTCCTGGGCCTGGACAGGAATAATTTTGTTTCCCTGCCGCCTTATTACTGGACAGCCCTTTCAAGTTTTTTCTGCCTTGGCTCACGGCGTTTTCTCAGGGGGGATCTTATCGCCCAGGGGCTGCTGCTGCTCGTTGTTTTTCTCGCGGCCAGGACCTCGGACATGGAAGCCTACCGTATGCCGGCGCTGGTTCTCGGCTGTTTCGGCGCGTTGGTTTTTTTCCAGATACTGGCCTTTATTTTTTCGGCCGACCCAAAGTACCGCGCCGGTACGGCCGAGAAGGTCCTTGCCTCGGCGCTGATGTTTGTCCTGGTATTCGCGGGCGCCTGCCTTTTAATCAGGCCCTTTGAGGAAAAGGCCGTTGACCAGTCAGGCGGCCTGCTCCAGCCGAAACTTTTCAGTTTTGATTTTTCCCGTTTTATCAGGCTCGAAAGTGAAATCAGCATGAACACCGATTTGGTTCTCATTGTCCGCAAGGAAGGGGCCTTTGACCACATGCTGCTCAGGCGCTTTATTCTTTCGGCCTACAGTCCGGGCCGGGGTTTTTATATGGACGAAAAACGCGACGAGGCCGAGCATCCGGCGCGGCTTCCTCAAGGAACGTGGAACTCCCCTGTTATGCCTGTCCTGCGGGATGACGCCCCGCTGCGCACGGTGGAGCAGGAATACTACCTGGTGAATTTTGATTCCCAGGCCCTTATCGCCCTTAACCAGCCTGAGGAAGTTACGCCCTTCAAGGTATGGGACGCGTCTTCGTTTAATTCAGCCTATGCGGTACAAAGCAGGGTGAATGACGCCCTTCCCTTTGAGCTTGCCGACGCGGCGCGGGGTCTTCCCGGCGAGGAGGGTTCCGGCCTGGACAGCGGCACTTACCGCTATTACACCGACTACGGCAATGACTTGCGCATAGCGGCCAAGGCCGGGGAATTTATCCGGGGCGCGCGTTCTTACGGCGACCGGATTCAGATGATATACGAGGCCCTCAAATACGGCGAGTACCGCTACAGTCTCAAGCCGGGCATAGCGCCTGACGGGGACCAGCTTGGCTATTTTCTTTTTGACGCCAAAAAGGGCTATTGTTCCTACTTTGCCTTTGCCATGACGCTGCTGCTCCGTTCCCAGGGCATACCGGCCAGGGTAGCGGCGGGCTTTTTTATTGACCCCGATGAAGGGGCTTTTGATTACTACCCGGTGCGTCAGGACATGGCTCACGCCTGGGTTGAGGTGTGGTTTCCCGGTTACGGCTGGATAGAATATGATCCCACCAGCCCCAATCTTGCCGCCGGTGAAGAATTTACGTTTTCATCGGGAGTTTCGCGCGACCAGTTTGAAAAACTCATGGAGGAAATTCTCAGGAACCGTTCCCGTCTCGAACCGAGAACCTGGAGCGGTGGGGAAGAAGAGGGCTTTTTACAAACCCTGGGAAGGCAGGCGGCTCTTCTGGCCCGCGGTTTCTGGCCCTGGCTGTTTGCCGCTTTCCTTGTCCTTTTGGTCCTGGTCCTGCGTCTGGGCCATCTTGCTGCCCTTCTTTTTGCCGTTACGGCGCGGAAAAAAACCCTGCGTCTCTGGGCCCACGTTTCCCGCCGTCTTGCCCTTGCGGGTCTGCGCCCCGGACAGGACGAGACCGAAGGTGAATGGATAAAAAGGCTTGACAGGGCATACCTTTTTACTCTTTACGAAATGTACCTCGCCGTTTCCGCCGCCCGTTTTGCCCCGCTTTTTGAAACGCCGTCGTATGCCGGATTCAAAGGCCTCTACAGGCGCTTCAATTCCCGTTATGCGCAGTCAATAACGCCCTGCCGGCGTTTTCTGGCCTGGCTCCTGCCGCCCCTGGCCCTGGTCCTGCCGCCCCCGAAACCCGGCGCCGGCCCGCGCAGCGGCAAAGGCGGCGGGGCCCTGCTCCTCCTCCTCACGCTGAGTCTGCTTTGTATCCGGGGCAGCTACAGTCAGGAGGGCATTGATGAACGGGAACGGCTTTACATGGAGGCCCTGGCCGCCCAGGACAGGGAGAACTGGGACAGGGCGCTGCGGCTTTTAATGGACGGCGCCGCTCTTTATCCCGAAGACCCCCGTTTCCCCCGGGCCCTGGGTTCACTTTACTTTTCGCGGGAACTGTACCGCCTGTCCTGGGACCAGCTCAGAAAGGCCGAGGCCATAACAGGCGATGACCCTGAACTGCTCTACCAGCTTTCGCAAAACGCCGCCCTGCTTAACCTGAACGCCGACGCGGCTTCCTATCTTGAACGGATACTGCTTCACCGGCCCGAAGACTACCGGGCTGCCGGGGACCTGGGCTGGATATACTACAAGCTCCACCGCCTTGCCGATGGAGAGGCCCTGCTTGTCAATGCGTTGGAATTTTACGGAGCGGACCGCAATTTTTCCATAACGCGTAATTTTTCCATGACCCTGGGAACCATCTACCTGGATATGTTCCGCTATGAAGACGCCAAGGCGCGGTATCTTGAGGCCATTGCCGAGGCCGAAGCCGTGGGGGACTCGGCCTTTAGCGCCGTGGCGAATTACAATCTTTCCATACTGGAATCGCGGTTCTACAAGTATACTGAAGCGGCCCTGGCGGTTGGTTTTTCCCTTGCGGCGGCCGACCGGCCTTCGGGCCATCTTGCCCAGGGGGACCTTTGTCTCAGGCAGCTTGATTTCGGCAGGGTCTTTGCCGAATACGAAATTGCCTATGAGCGGGAAAAGTCCCCCCTTGCCAAGCTGAGTCTTGCCCAGGCGTATCAGGCGGCGGGCCGCCTTGATGAGGCCCGTCTCTACGCCCTGGACTGTCTTGCCGCCGGAGACTTTTTCTGGATGGTCAACTTTGGCATAACGCCTGAAAGTTACAAGCGGGACATTCATGAAATACTAAAGAACACCTATCAGGGCCTTGAAAACCGGGAACGCCTGAGCCCCGCTTCGGGGTTCGTTGAAAACATTGCTTCCCTGTGGCGGGGCATACGCTTCCGTTTTAACCGGGAGCTTCACAAGCTCCTGTACAGCAAGTACAGCCTTCTTTCCGCCGATTCTTACGCGGCCCAGGGACAGATGCTTGACGCGCTTTCAAATTACTATAACGCTTTCAGGTCCTATCCATCGAGGGCCCTGGGCTATCTCCGTTCCTGCCGGGATTTTGAGGTTCCCCTGATACCCGAATCGCTTTCCGTGTATGAACTTGAAGCAGCGGATTTGCTGGGCAGAGGCGAGCGGGCCCTTGAGCTCATAGACAGTTTTGACCCTGTGTTTGAACGGGACCTGATCGCCGGGGCGTACAGCAGCGCCGCCAGGAACGCCCGGCGCGGAAGCGAAACAGGGCGCGACGCCGCCGAACGGCTCTATGTGCTTAACCGGGGCGCGCTGCGCCAGGAAGGGATCAAACTCCCGGCGCTGCTCCGCGTGTCTACAGGCAGCGGCGAAGAAAGCCCGTCTTTTATCCGCCGTCTCAGGAAGGACCTGGGCAGGGCGGGTTTTGAGTTTGTCAATGAAAACGCCCGTTTTGAGCTCAGGATAAACTGGACGGAAAACAGTTTTGTCTGGTCAGTCTACGATACGCTGCGGGGAAGGGAAACCCTGCGCCGGAGTTTTTCCGCCGAAGAGCTTGCGGAGTTTGGCGTCTCCGGCGGAGAACGCCGCCTTTCGGGCCGTGCCTCAGCCGCCCTGGCCCGTTCCATAGCCGATGTAGCGTTCAGTAATCAATAATAACTGATCCGGTAATCGCCTATGACGGAAAAGCCCAGATTGGCGTATACCTTTTTCGCGGCGGCGTTCTTTTTTTTGACAAAGAGGGAGACTTTTTTGCCCTCGGCGAGAACGGAGCGGGCAAAGACCGCGCCCAGCCTTTGGGCTATGCCCCTGCCCCGGTATTCGGGGAGAACATAGACACCGCCCGCCTGGCTGTAATTATACGAAACGGCGCTGACATTGATTTTGCCTACGGGCCTTTTGTCAAGCACGGCGATGAAGGAATGGTCGCGCCTGATGATGTTTTCCGCCGCAAGACGGCAGCCGGAAAGGTTAAGCCCCGCGCCGTTGGGAAGCACTTCTTCCACTTCATAGGCCGCCTGAAGGCGAAACAGGGCGTCGGCGTCCTGTGCCGAGGGTTTCCGTATCTCAAGGTTCCCCGGTCCCAGGGAAAAATATTCCGCCCTGGGTTCCCGCGCGAGTTCCATAAGGTCATAGTTCCTTGTTTCCCGGGGAACAAGCCCTAGTTTGGCAAGGGAGTTTCCGAAAATCTCCGTGTCCCTGGCAAGGCCCTGGAGCGCGTGAATGGGATTTATGAGGAGCTGGTAGCGGAGAAAATAGGGGGCGGGGACGGTTTCGTTTCCCCTGAACACCGGAAAGAACGACTGATGAAAGCAGAGCAGTACGGCTTCCACTTCTCCGCTTACGCTGAAAAGCCCCCAGATTTCGTTATGCTGCGGGGTAGTGTGCAGTACACGCGAACAGGCCGCGACGCAGTACGGTTCTTCTGTTTTAAGAAACGCTTCAAGGGCAGCGGCGGTTTTCTTTGTGATGTGACGCCAGCGTCTTTTTTTAATCATGGGCCCTGTTTCGGCCTGATCCGGCGTCAAAGGGCAGGACGCCTTCAGCGGGAATGCGCCCCGTTATGGCGGAGAAAGCGGCGACAAAGGATTCACGGGCATAGCTGTAGACAGCCACGGCGCCGTCCACCCAGGGAACCTGTTCAAGATATACAGGACTTAAAATCGAAAGGACGATGATTCGCTTGCCCAAACCCCGGAGGCTGTTGAGCAGCGCGATGTCCCCCGCGCCGGCCAGACAGAAGATGACCGTGTCGGCGTTTTGGGCGCGCCGGACAAGCTCCCGGCTGTCGGCGGCCCCCTGATAGCGGAAGCGTTCAGCGCCGGGAAAGGCAAGAGCGCCGCAGTCAAAAAAGTCGCCGTACTGTCCGGCAAGAAGCACCCGTCCGGCCGCGCCGCTTTCCAGGGGAAAGGGAAGCTCCCCGCCTTCTCCCCTTAGCGCCGTAACGCTCCGGGCGGCAAGGCCCAGAAAGAAACGCCCGCCCTCAGGATTGGGGAGTTCA
>JAISDF010000195.1 GCA_031265025.1 Spirochaetaceae bacterium | reverse complement strand
GGCGTTACCGGTAGGGACCCAGATGCTGGTAGACAACACCGGTAAACGCTTTATGCTGGAACCCACTGTCGCGGGGTTTGAATTTGCCATGACCAATTGCCGTGTTTTGGTAAGGCGCGATCACGGGCCGTACTGGTTTATCTATGATTCTGCTGCCCGGACTGTAAATATTTCTAGTGGGGCAAGTGCCGGGACCTATGATATTCCCGCTTCTCTGGAGGTAGGCGCTAATTTGACCGGGGCAAATGCGGGCCAGGTTGTAAAGGCTAATGACCTGTCCACCCTTGCCACAAGGATGGGTTTGACCGGCCAGGCGGCTACGGACTTTGTGGCGGAAGTAGCCAAGTATAATGGTTTTATTGATACCCAAACAGATAGTGACTTTAGCAAAACCATCTCTGATAATTCTACCGGGAAAGTTGTAACCGGACCCTTCTATGCGGTAAAACTGTATCCCTATACTTGGGGTTCCATGGGCGGCGTGGTTACCAACGCTACCGGCCAGGTACTTAATAAAAACACTAACAATCCTATTCCGCACCTGTATGCGGTCGGCGAAACCTCCAACCGTGACTTTTACAACCAGGTTTATGCGGGCGGCGCGTCGCTTATGCTGTACTCCACCATTGGTTATTTGGCCGGAGAGGACGCGGCTACAAACAACTAAACAGGCTTGACGAAGCGGATTATGCCGCTCCCTGAGACGTTAGGGGGAATTAGCAAGCTGTCCGGGCAAGTTTTTTCAAACTGTTCGGACAGCCCTAATTCCCCCTTGTTTTTAGAAACACAAGAGTACCGGTGCCTTACGCGGACAGGGGCTCAAGGCGCCCGGCTTTTAGCCTACACCGGCCAGGGACCGGCGCCCTGCCTGAGGAGCCTGACTTCACCGCCTGAGAGGTCCAGTATGGTGGAAAAGATGCGGGGCCGTTCCTCCCCTGTGTCAAGTATCAGATCAAGATCCGTTATTGCCTCAAGTTCCCAGCCGCCCTCGAAAAGTTCTTCTTCGGGGATGGATGGCAGCTCTGTCCCCGCGTCGGCGCGTTCGGGGACGGGCGCGGGCAATTCCGCCTCTTCGCCCGACATGCTCCGTTTGGCGGTGATGGCGTAGAGGGGACAGCCCAGTTCCGTTACCAGGGCCCGTGCCAGGGGATGGCCGGGAATGCGGATGCCCGCCTCTTTCCGCTTGAGGCCCAGCTTCTTTTCGGTCCCGGAGAGGGTTTTCAGTATGAATACATAGGGGCCCGGAGAAAGGCGCTTGATGAGCCTGAAACGGCTGTTGTCAACATCGCAAAAATCGCCGAACTGGGAAATTTCAGAGCAGAGCAGGGTAAAATGCCGTTCGTCCCTTTCCCCCGAAAGGCGGCGGAGCCGGGCAACGCCGTCCCTGGAATTTTGGGAACAGACAAGGGCCCAGCTTGTGTCGGTGGGAAGGGCGATGAGACCGCCTTCCCCAAGGAGCGTTACGCTCCGGGAGAGTATGCGGTCGTCAATGTTGTGGGGGACAACGTATTCTGTCACCCCACAACTATACCAGAAAAAAGCGGCGGCCGCAAACCCTCGCCGGAAACAACCCCATTGCGGGCGGCTGTTTCCGGCGGACAGTAGCGTTATTCGGAAACTTCAGTTTCCGAATAACTTCCTTAAAAGCCGCAAAATGCGCAGCATTTTGCAAGACTTGTTCGATAACCAACCGGGTTATCGAACAAGTCAACTATTTACCGACCTTGACTGTCAGCCAGGCGTCATCATAGAGGGAAAGATTTTCTCCCACATCGTCCTTGAGTTCCGTATTTGCGAGGTCCTCGGCCCTGTACATGGGCGTAACCTTCTGCAATGCCCTTGCCGGAACATTGGCGGTGGCGGGGAAGGAAAAATAGTCGGCGAATTCGGCGTAGATTTCCGGCCTGTGTATAAAATCTATAAACTGATGGGCAAGTTCAACATTCTTTGATCCCTTGAGTATGCACATGCTGTCAATGTAGGCGGGTCCTCCCTCAGGGGGAATAAAGAATACGGTATGCTCTTTTTGGCTGTCGGTGATTTCGGTGAATACTTCTTCGGGGTAGCCCTGGCAGACCCAGAAATCTTCCTGGGCAAAACTCTTGCCATAGGCGGTGGCGTCAAAACGTATCAGGTTTGGTTTCCACACTGTGTTCACCAGATCGCGGGCGGCGGCGATTTCAGCGGGGTTGGCCGTGTTCACCGAATAGCCCAGGGAAACAAGGGCGTCGCCCAGCACTTCCCGCATATCGTCAAGCATGGTCATTCTGCCGTCGAGGTCTTTCCTGCTGAATATGTTCCAGCTTCTTTCAAAATCGGGAACCCTGGCGGTGTTTACAGTGATGCCCGCGGCGCCCCAGTAATAAGGTACGCTGTAATTCATGCCGGGATCATAGGAAGCCTTCTGGAGAATCAGGGGGTCGATATTGCCCAGGTTTTTAAGGAGGGATTTATTGATGGGTTCAAGCATATCTTCTTTTATCATTATGGACACATAGTCCCCTGACGGGAAAACAATATCGTAGACTAACCCGCCGGTTGTGAGTTTGGTAAAAAGCTCTTCGTTTGATTCAAAAACATCGTAATTTATTCTTACGTTATACTCTTTTTCGAATTTTTCAATTATCGAGTCCGGGGTGTAATAGGTCCAGTTGTAGATGTTGAGTGTCGGTCTCGCGTCACAACCCATGAGGGCGATTATGCCCAGCACCAGAAAGATACCCCGGAAAAGCGGCGCCCCGTTGGGAGCCGCCTCTGATACAGGTATTTTGTTCATCTCCTTCTCCTTATGTCTTGTCCGTATACTAACCGGAATCCCAGGGACTCCGGCAAACTCCTGAATTTCCGCCGGGCTGCCCCGGTTCTTATTTGGCGGCTATGTACTTGAGGAAATTCCTCAAGAGGTAGGTAAGGAGCACGGTCCCCAGTATCATCACCACCGACAGGGCGTTGATCACCGGAGAGATGCCGAAGCGTATGGCCGAGTAAATGAAAAGGGGCAGGGTTGTCGAGCCCGGGCCGGCCACAAAAAAGGTAATGACAAAGTCCTCAAGGGATATAGTTACCGCGGTCAGAAAGCCCGAAATGATGCCGGGCATGCAGACAGGTATAGTTACCCTGCTCAGGGTCTGCTTTTCATTGGCCCCCAGGTCCCTGGCCGCCTCAATGATGGCAAAATCAAATTCATCAAGCCGGGCCATTACCATGAGGAATACAAAGGGCAGATTGAAGGTTGTATGGGCGATAAAAATGGTGAGGAGGCCGAGGCGGAGTTTTATGCCGGCAAAGAACAGGGCAAGGGAAACGCCTACGATAATTTCGGGAAGTATCATGGGCAGAAAGGAAATCGCCTGT
The DNA here is from genome assembly GCA_031265025.1 of Spirochaetaceae bacterium. Taxonomy (GTDB): domain Bacteria; phylum Spirochaetota; class Spirochaetia; order Treponematales; family Breznakiellaceae; genus JAIRTD01. The sequence continues at coordinate 4,962 of JAISDF010000195.1, read as the reverse complement.
ACATAGTTCCGCAGCCTGAAACGGTACCAGTTGACCCCTATGGCGCCGAAGGTTCCCAGCACCGTGGCGGTAGTGGCCGACGTAAACGCGATGAATATGCTGTTCCAGAAGGCCCGCCACAGTCCCCTGGACTGGAAGAACAGCCTTTCGTACCAGACAAGGGAAAAGCCCGTCCATGCCGTTCCCTGGGAAGCGTTAAAGGAATAGAGAATCAGCACAAAAAGGGGAAGAAAGAGAAAGACCAGCGTAGCGATAAACACGGTCTGGGAAAGGGAAAACTTTTTCCGGTACGCCCGCCTGGCGTGGCGGGCCGCCTCTCCCTGGCTTTGTCCCAGGCGCAGCGAGGTAATGATGTTGTGGACTATATTTTTGATCATACGCCCTGCCCCTTTACATCAATAACCCTGGACGCGTCCCGGCGCTGGAGGTTCATCATGATGATGACACCCAGCGTGGTTATCACCGTAAGCACCATGGAGATGGCCGAGGCCACAGGCCAGTTCCGCGCCCTGTTGAGCTGGTCGGCGATTACATTGCCCAGCATATAGGACTCCATGCCTCCGATGAGCAGGGGAACCGCGTAGGAGCCGAATATGGGAATAAAGGTAAACAGAACGGCGGTGTAAAGGCCGCTCCTGATATTGGGAAGCAGTATTTTGGACATGGACTGGGCCTTGGTGGCCCCCAGGTCTCTTGCCGCTTCCAGAAGGGAAAAATCGAATTTATCTATTGTCGAAAAGAGGGGCAGTATGGCGTAGGGGAGGTACATATACACCAGTACCAGGCCCACCGCGCCCTGGTTGTAGAGAAAATGTATATAGTCGTCAATGAGCCCTATCCTGAGGAGGAATTCATTTATAAAGCCGTTATTCCCCAGTATGTTCATCCAGGCGAAAACCCTGATAAGGAAGTTGGTCCAGAAGGGAATGATGATAAGGAGGAGCATCGCTGTCTGGTGTTTGCTCCTGGCCATATAATAGCCGCAGGGAAGGGCGATGACTATGGTTATCACCGTGGTAACGACGGAAGTCAGAAGGGTTCTGACGGTGATAAGCGCGAAGTTCGGGTTTGACAGGGCGGCGTAGGCTTCCAGGGTAAAATCCCTGTTGGGCGCTTCCCTGCCCCTGATGACGCTGCTAAAATCCTCAGCAAGGTGCTTCAGCAGGACAAGGGGATTTCCGCCGGACGCGACTCCCGCGTACATGTCCTTGCGGAGTACGCTGTACAGTATAATGATGAGAATGGGAATCAGGAAGAACAGGGTAAACCATACGGCCATGGGGGACGTGTAGAGGGGGCCGTAGTTTTTTTTCCCCGGAGCGGCGCTCACGGTTCTCTCACCCCGACGATATATCCGTCTATGGCGCTCCAGGATATGTACACCTCATCCTTCCAGACTATGTCGGGCCCTTCGTCTGAGTATTTGGCGTGCTGCTTTATTATCCTGAGCGTGGCCTTCTCGTTCACCTTGACATAGAACTTGGTCTGAAAGCCCGAATAGATGGGTTCTTCCACAAGGCCCCGGAAGAGGTTAATGTCGTCCCGCTTGGTCAGGGGCTTTTCCTTGGAGATGAGTATTTTTTCGGGCCTTATGGTGAAACTTACCTTCTGGCCCGCTTTGAACTCGTCAACGGTGGTACACATGATTTTTCCCAGTTCGGGAACCTCAAGCTCCGTCATGTATTCGGTTACGGGTTTATCAAGTTTGGACACCGAGCTTATCTCGGCGTTGTAAAGATTGGTCTCGCCGATAAAGCGGGCCACAAAATCATCGGCAGGGCTTTCGTATATATCGTGGGGGGTCCCTACCTGGAGTATATTCCCCTTGTTCATTACGGCAATGCGGTCGGAGACCGACAGGGCTTCCTGCTGGTCATGGGTAACGTAGATAAAGGTAATGCCTATCTTGTCATGAATCTGGTCAAGCTCAATCAGCATGTGCTGCCTGAGCTTGGCGTCAAGGGCGGAGAGGGGCTCGTCAAGGAGCAGCACCCTTGGCTCGTTGATCAACGCCCTGGCAATGGCCACCCGCTGCTTCTGCCCGCCTGAAAGCTGATTGGGCTTTTTATGGGCATGCTCCTCAAGTTCAACCAGTTTAAGATATTCGGTAACTTTTTCCGTGATTCCGCTTTTGGACTCTTTCTTTATTCTGATGGAAAAGGCCACGTTTTCAAAAACAGTAAGGTGGGGGAAAAGGGCGTAATTCTGGAATACCGTATTGACCTGCCGCCGGTTGGGGGGCAGGGGAAGCACGTCCATGCCGTCTATGGTTACCGCCCCCGTGTCGGGGCTCTCAAAACCGGCAAGGATACGGAGCAGGGTTGTTTTGCCGCATCCCGACGGTCCCAAAAGGGAAAAAAATTCTCCCCCTTTTATCCCAAGGTATATGTCTTTCAATACCTTAAAATCACCGAAGGTTTTGGATACCCCTTCGATAACCACATCGCTACCGTTCAAATTTTTTCTTCCAGCCTCCCTTAAAAACGGAGATACATACTACAAAGGTACAATGCGTATTTTGCCCCTTGTTGTCAATAGGGGAGTTAGCCGGATGGATAGGGCCAGAGCCTGCCGTCTCTGTCCCTGAGGAGCAGCGTTGTTCCTTCCGGTCCTTCCCCGGCAATGACCCCCTCATGGAGCCGTATCTTGCCGCCGCCGCCGGGCAGGTCAAGGGCATAGGAAGGCAGAGCCAGGCCCGATAAAAGGGCGGCAAGTTCCCGGTAGAGCGCCAGTCCCTTTCTCAAAGGCACCCTGAAATGGGCCGTGCCCGGAGCAAGGTCAAGCTGGAAAAGGTAGTAGGGCGAGAGCCCCAGGTCAAGACAGTCCTCAAACAGGTTTGCCAGGGTTTCGGCATTGTCGTTGATGCCTTTGAGCAGCACGGTCTGCACATGGACCGGAATGCCCGCCCCGGCAAGGCCGGCCAGAAGCGCCCTGCTTTCCGGGGAAAGTTCCCTTGGGTGGTTGATGTGGACGGCCATGCGGAGGGGCCGCCTGGAAGCCAGAAAGCCGATAAAGGCGCTGTCAATACGCAGGGGGTCGGTAATGGGGATACGGGTGCAGACCCTGATACGCAGGGAAGGGAATTCCCCCCTGATACGGCTTATAAGCCTTTCCGCCTCCTCCGGGGCGCACAGGGGGTCGCCGCCCGACAGCAGCAGCTCCCGTATTTCGGGGCGGGTTTTGAGCCAGGCAAACACGGCAAGGACTTCTTCTTCCGGGATGAAAGGGGCCTCCTCTGCCATCCACACCCGGCGGAAGCAGAAACGGCAGCAGCCCCCGCAGAGGCCGCAGGTTTTTAGGAGCGCCCTGTCCCGGTACTGGTGAACAAGCCTGGGAAGGACCCGGTAGCGGGCCTCGCCAAGGGGGTCCTCAAGGGCAAAGGGGTCTGCCTGTTCCTCCCTCGGGTCAGGCATAAACTGCCGCCTGATAGGATCGTCCCGCTCAGGACCGGCAAGGGAGGCGAAGTGGCCGCTCACGGCAAAGGGCAGCCCCCGCTCTTTGACGCGCTCAATATAGGCGGCCTCCTCATAACTCAGCGAGGCGGCAAGACGCGGCGGAAGCTCCCGGACGCCGGTAATAAGATTCATGGGGAAAGTATACGCACGCGGTATGCCGAAAGGAACAGCCTATTCCCGCATCATGAGCAGGGCCATAACCTTGGCGTCGCCGAGTATATTGGCCATAAGGGCGTATTCATTGGGCGAATGGGCCCGGTCGTCGATGCGGCACCAAACCGCCGAATCTATGTCCCTGTTGCGGAGGTAAGCGCCTACGGTTCCGCCGCCTATGCCTATGGTTTTTGCCTTTACCCCGTACACCTCGGCGGCGGCCCCGGCGATAAGCGTAACCAGGGGAGCGCCGGCCGGAGTCGGTTTGGATTCCATCTTCTGGGCCAGGGTATAACTTATGCCGGCCTTGTACTGCTTTTCTATCTCCGCTTTGATACGGTCCACTTCCGAAAGAACCGTGTCGACGGGATAACAGGGAAGTATGCGCATGTCCATGCAGAACACATCCTCGCCGGGTATGGTATTGTAGTTGGGAACATTCGCCTCTTTTTTGGTAGGCTCAAAGGTTGAATAGTCAGGCTCGAATATGGCGTCCCTCGCGGAGAATTTTTCCATAAGCCCGTAATGCAGTCTTACGGCAAGATCGGCCCCGGCAAGATGGGCGTTGACGCCCTTGTCGGGCATGGACCCGTGGCACTGCGCGCCCTTGGTAACAAAACGGGCCCAGACTATGTTCTTTTCGGCAATCTCTATCGAAGCGCCTTCCTTGTCCCCTCCGTCGGGAATAAGCACCATGTCGTCTTTGCGGAACAGTTCCGGTATGGCCTTGCCCTGATTGTTGAGCAGCCAGTCAATGCCGTAAGCGCTGCCGTTTTCCTCATCGGCGGCAAAAAGCAGCTTTACCGTACAGGCCGGCGTAACCCCCTTGTCAAGCAGGGCCAGGGCAGCCAGCACCGAAGACACAAGCCCCTGCTGGTTATCCTCAACACCCCGGCCTATGAGTCTGTGCCCCAGGGGGCGGTCTTTTTTTTCGACAACAGTCCAGGGATCGCTTTCCCAGAGCGACGCCTCTCCGGGCGGAACCACGTCAAGGTGGCTCATGATCCACAGCCGCTGCCCATCCTTGCGGCCGGGAATGGTGGCAATGAGGTTGGGCCTCACCCCGCCCTTTGCCCGGGAGTCCGGGGCATCGTAGCGCTCAAGGGCGGTAATACCGTGCCCCCTGAGCCAGCCTTCAAGAAACACGCATTTATCCAGTTCGCCTTCCCCCCCCGAATCAGGAGAAACCGCGGGCCTTTTGGTCAGCTCCGTTTCCAGCTCAAGGGCCAGCGGCCCGCTCTTTTCGATATATTCAAAAACCTGCTCTTTCATTGCCACACTCCTCAAAGACTTGCTGTAAGCATACGGCTAAGGATAGCGGGTTTTACCGCTTTGGTGAAGGCGTCCGCGGCCG
>JAISDF010000069.1 GCA_031265025.1 Spirochaetaceae bacterium | reverse complement strand
ACGGTTCCCAGGGGCGCGGCTTCGGGGACATTAAGCACTATGGAAAGCCCGTTTTGGCCCAGGTCTATTTTCAGGGCATGGTATTCAAGCCTGGGCCGCCTGATTTTGCCCTTGCCGTACTCAACGCCCGGCGCGAAAAAGCGCCATTCCACCAGGGCTTCTTCAGGAGACGGGGCGCTGACAGCGGCAGCTTTAAGTATCGAAGGATCAGCCCGCGTTACGGCCGGGCGCTCTGCTGTTCCGTTTTCAACAGGGCCGGTCCCGGCGGGCCGAAGCGGCCTGGCAGAGGCGCAGGAAAGAGCAAAAAAAACGGTAAGAAAGCAAAAAAATGAGGAGCCTCCCGGAAAATACCGGTACTTTCTTGACATGCTCCTCATGGTTTGCATAAAAAAATTCAATCTGTTTGGAATTTAATGGCCGGAAAGCGCCATACTTTAATAATCCGCCTTGCCTTTCCGGGACTTTTTAAGCAGTTTTCGGCGTATGGCTTTCTTTTTACGATTTAGTATGGTCGATGGTTTTTCGTAATATTCCCGTTTTTTATATTCCCGGATGATGCCTTCTTTTTCCACCATCCGCTTGAAACGTTTAATGGCCTTCTCCAGCATCTCGCTGTCATCTACGATGATATGGGCCAAACAAATCACCTCCCTTCCGTTTGGTAAGAATTCCGGGCCTCCTGAGAGTCAACGGCCCGCGCTTCACTGTTAATTTTACTCAAGATGAAGTCTTTGTCAAGCAGAGGACGGAGCATCATCATGTCCGGGTCGGTATTTTCCCCGCTTACCCGTATTTCCCAATGGAGATGGGGGCCTGTGGCAAGGCCGGTGGAACCCGATTGTCCCAGAAGGGTCCCCCGTTCCGTCAGGCTTCCTTCTTCCACAAGGAGCCTGTCCATGTGGTAGTACAGGGAATATACGCCGGGGAGATGCTCGATGATGACCGTATTTCCGGTAACGATGCGGAACGCGGCGAGGACCGTCTTTCCCGGGGCGCAGGCAAGGACATCCGTTCCTGTGGGGACTCCGTAATCTATGCCCGCGTGAACCGAGCTTTCCGATCTGCCGTCGCTGTATGCGTAAATCCTGCGGTCGCCGAAGAAACTGGTGCGCCTTGTGCTGCTCACCGGGGCGCTGAAAGGTTCTTCGGTATAAATATCAACGCCTGTATGGGTGATAATGGACCAGAGGAGTTCGGCTTCCCTGGTTTTTTGGGGATCAGGTACGGTTCTGATGGCGGTATTGGATTCGTTTAAGGGAATGGTCTCCGACACGAAGTCCCTGGGTTCAACGGTAACGCGCCTGCTTCCCGCGATGCCTGTCTGTCCTTCGATATGGATCAGGGCTTCGCCGGAGTCCAGGGTGGAAGGGACGGTAAGCAGCGCGGCCGATACGGGCCTGCCCCCCTGTGTCCTGAAATACTCAAAAAAAACGCCCCTGCTGATGGGACGCTCCCCTGAGCGGGTGAGTACGGCCCTGAAATCAGTATCATTCTGGCTCTCCGCGGGAACATAGATTACCGTGATTGGTTCCCCCGGCCGGGGATGCTCCTGCAGCACCATAAATACGGGCAGTTCCCACAGTGAATCATCAGCCGGGTCCGGCGCTTCGCCGCTGTCAGCCGCTGCCTGGTCCGTCGCCGCCTGATCCGCCGGGCCTGATGCCTGACCCGCGCCGGAAGCCGTGCAAAAGAGGAGCCCGCCGGCGCTCAGGACGGCGAGAACCAGCATGACGATGGTTTTTCTTTTAAGCCTAGCGGCAAAGGCCCTGCCGGGTCCGGAGAAAATCATGAAACAGGAAGCGATAGTCCTGGCAAGAAAGGTTTGTGTCATATCCGGGTATCTCGTATTACCACAAAATGCCGCTCCTCATCAAGAAAGGGAACAGGGCAGGGAAATATCTCCCAGCGCGGACGCTGTTTCTCCAAGGCGTTTTCCTCTTCTTCGATCTTTTCTTTTTTTCCCTTGTAGGCGGTGATTATGCCTCCGCTGGTGAGGAGGCGCAGCATGGTTTTAAGGGCGCTGTCCGTAAGGGGACTGTAGGCGCGGGAAGTAACAAGGCCGAAACGTCCGGGCGCGGCCTTTTCCGTTTCGCCTTCTTCAAGTTTGGCGTTTTTGAGGCCCAAAAGCGCCAGGGTATTTCGCAAAAAACCCGCCCGTTTTCCCATGCGCTCAATGAGGATGATTTGTACATCCGGCAGGGCTATGGCCAGGGGTATGCCGGGAAGTCCCGCGCCGGAGCCGAGATCGGCCAGCGCCGGAACCGGGGTTTCTTCTATTAAATGGCGTATGATGCCCAGGGGGGCAAGGGAATCAAGAATGTGCCTGACCACAAGCTCCTCCCTGGTATGGGCGCCTACAAGACTGTAGGCCCCGTTAAAAAATTCAATTTCATGTATATAGGCGGCAAGCTGGGCGAGAACCGTTTCCCGGCGGCCTTTGAGGGCCTCCCCGATGTTTCTGTCTGAAAGCTCAAGGGCGGAAAGACCTGCCTCAAGCCTGTCCATTGCGTTCTTTCATTTTTTTGAAGGCGTCGGCAAAGGGGTTGTACATGGTTCCGTCGTCTGTCTGCGCTTTACCGGCCGGCGGCGCTTTGCCGGGAGGACCCTGCCTGACCGGGCCGGCCGCGGCGGGGCGCTGTCCTCCCGGCCGGGACTCTTTGCCGGCCGCGACCGCCACGGGAACGGGGCGGCGTTTTTCAGGAGCCGGACCCTGCGCGGCCTTGGCCGTCTCCTTTACCGGCGCGGCCGCCTCCTTTTTCCGCGAAAGGCTGATACGCTTCCGGTCCCTGTCCAGGGCAATGATGCGGAATTCGCAGACATCGCCTACTTTGACAAGGTTCATGGGGTCTTTTACATACTGGTCGCTTAATTCCGAAATATGAACCAGGGCGGTTTCCTTTATCCCAAGATCGACAAAAGCGCCGAAATCAACCACGTTTTTGATTTTGCCGGTGATGGTCATTCCCTCGCTCAGGTCCTCGAATGAGACAATGCCCTTCTGGAGTATGGGTCTGGGATAATCGTCCCTGGGGTCCCGGTTTGGCTTTTTAAGTTCTTCCACTATATCCCTGATGGTTGTATCGCCTATGCCGTGTTCTTCTTTAAGTCTGGCAAAGAGTTCCCCGCCCGGACCCTGTGCCGGACCGCCGCTTGTGGTAATGGTATTTCCCGGCGTGAGGTACTCCTGTATTTTCCGGGCGGCGGCGTAGTTTTCAGGATGTACCCAGGTATTGTCCAGGGGGTCGCTGCTTTCCGGTATTTTAAGAAAACCCGCGCACTGTTCGTAGCTTTTCGGTCCCATGCCCGGAACGGAAGTCAGTTCGTCCCTGCTTGAAATCCTGCCTTTCTCTTCCCGGTACCCGACGATTTTTCTTGCCAGGGAGGCGTTGATGCCCGACACATATTTGAGAAGCGAAACGCTTGCCGTGTTGAGGTTGACGCCTACATTGTTCACCACCGAGGAGACAACTTCGTCAAGGGATTCGGACAGTTTTTTTTGGTTGACATCATGCTGATAAAGGCCGACGCCTATGGACCTGGGGTCAATTTTGACCAGTTCCGACAGAGGGTCCTGAAGACGGCGGCCTATCGAAATAGCGCCCCGTATGGTGAGGTCAAGGCCGGGGAATTCTTCCCTGGCTATGTCGCTGGCGGAATATACCGAAGCGCCGTCCTCATCCACTACGGTGTAAAGCGTTTCCAGATTGTTTTCGCTTATTAGCTGCGAGACAAGCTCCTGTACTTCCCGTGTACCGGTTCCGTTTCCAACGGCGATAAGTTCTATCTGGTAGTTTCTGACAGCCTCAAGAAGCAGTTTTTTTGCCTCTTCCTGCTTGTGGTTGTATATGACAAAATTCCCCAGATGCTTTCCCGTGTCATCAAGGCAGGCGCACTTGGTTCCGGTACGTATGCCCGGATCTATCCCCAATACCCTGGTTCCCTTGATGGGCCGCTGAAGGAGGAGGTTTTTCAGGTTTTCGCTGAACACCGAAATTCCGTGATCATCGGCGCTGTCGCTCTGATCGCCCCTGAGTTCCCTGATGACAGCCGGAGAGAGGAGCCGTTTAAGGCCGTCTTCTATGGCTGTTTTGTGGTAATCGTTATGAATGACATATTTGTTCCAGAGCATCCTGACGGCAGTTTCCTCATCAGTATCAATGGTTACTTCCAGAACGCCCTCCCGTTCCCCCCTGTTGACGGCAAGGATACGGTGCGGCCTGATTTGGGAAAGGGCCTCCTTATAATCCCAGTACATTTGATAGGTTGAAGTCTTTTTTGCCTCATCGCCGCCCTTTCCCTTGACCAGTATATTACCGTCGGAAACATAGAAAGCTTTTATTTCCGAACGGTTCCCGGTATCCTGGGCGGTCTCTTCGGCTATGATGTCCATGGCCCCCTGCAGGGCGTCCTGGAGTGACGCGACAACAAGCTCTGGCGGCGTGTCCTCCGCCCCGGTTATATAGTCCGCCGCCCTGGCAAGAAGGGCCGCTTCCTCAAGTTCCTTCATGGCCCCGGCAAGCCCTTCAAGACCCTTTTCCGCGGCTATCATGCCCCTGGTCTTCTTCTTCCGTTTATAGGGAGCGTACATATCCTCAAGCTCGGTCAGCGTGGCCGCCCCGGTGATATTCCCGTAAAGGGCTTCGGTGAGTTTTCCCTGGGCATAAATACCCCGTATGATTTCCATGCGCCTGGTTTCAAGATTTTTAAGGCTTGCCAGGAGGTGTTCTATATCCCTGACCTGGACTTCGTCAAGGCTTCCGGTTTTTTCCTTCCGGTACCGGGCAATAAAGGGAACCGTACTCCCCCCGGCCAAAAGTTCCGCCGCCGCCTGAACCTGATCCTGTTTGATGTCCAGCCGCGAAGCAGCCCGCTCCACAATCGCGCGCTCATCAAGCGCAAGCGCTTCAATAAATTCC
>JAISDF010000160.1 GCA_031265025.1 Spirochaetaceae bacterium | reverse complement strand
GCCCGTTCCCTGGGTCAGGCCAAAAAGGAATTCTCCAAGGCCATGAAGGAAGGCGAGCAGGAAGACAAGAAAGAAGCCGCGCCCGCGGAGGAGAAAAAGGCCTAGGAGTTTGCCGCGCTTGGCGCGTAAAACATCAAAGAGTCGCCTGAGGCGCTTCTTTATCCTGTAAACTCCCAAACACAACCAACATTGGGACTAGAGGACTGTACTGATGGCTGTATCCAGGAACCCGGAAAAATCCATGTCCGTTATAGATCATATCAGGGAACTGCGAAATTCCATATTCGTTTCCCTGATTGCCTATATCATAGCCTGTATAATCAGCTTCATCCTTTCCGAAAAAATCCTCTCCATTTTCACCGAACAGTTTACCCAGGTCAGCGGCGTGGTAGAAAAAACCCTGGTGATAAGTTCGATTTCAGAGGGTTTTATAGCCCAGTTGAAAATGACGGTCATCGCCGGGCTCATTATTTCCCTGCCTGTCCATGTTTTCAGCATTGTCAAATTTGTCTTCCCCGGCCTTACCGTCCGGGAACGGCGCATCGTATTGTCCTTTCTGGTCTTCAGCCTCATCCTCATCATCCTCGGTTCCTATCTCGCGTATTTCAAGATAGTTCCCCTGGCGGTGAGGTTCCTGACCAATCCCTATTTTGTTCCCAAGACCGTGGGCTTTCTCCTCAATTACCAGACCAATATCTTCTATGTGCTTTCGTTTATCCTCTGGGCGGTGCTGGCTTTTCAGGCGCCCCTGCTTATGGAAATACTTCTGGCGCTGAACGTGCTCAAGAGGAAACAGGTGTTCCGCGCCTCACGGTATATTATCGTAGGCATTTTTGTCCTGGCCGCCATCATCACCCCGCCTGATTTTATAAGCCAACTTGGTGTGGCCCTGCCGCTTACGTTTTTTTACTTTTTGGCCCTGCTTGTCGCCAAAATATTCAAGTTTGGAGAAGACACCTGATGTTCGGTATAGGATTTTCCGAGCTGGTCCTCATAGGACTCATCCTCATTATTTTCGTCAAGCCCGAAGACCTGCCCAAATTCTTTCGAACCATAGGAAAGCTCTACGGCCAGTTGAAAAGGGCCTACGATGACGTGGTTTCGGTCAAGGACAAAATCCTCAAAGAAATTGACGACGCGGCCACACTGGAAGAAAAACCCGCCGTTACAACGGCCCCTCCAAAACCCGCCCCGGAGCCCCCGAAGATAGCGGCGGCGCCCCCGAAGATCGTAGCGGAACCCGCAAAACCCATAGCGGAATCCGCCCCCCCTGCCGGGGAACCAAACGCCGGGCCGCCAAACGACAAAGCCCAGGACGAAAGCGCCTGAAGAACGCAGAACGCTTCCTGGCCCAGCAATACTCTGTTTTACTCACCCGGCGAAAGGACGCTAAAAGATTGTAGGGAGGGGTGTCAGGGGAAAAGAACCCTCCGCAAGGAGGGGCTTTTCCCCTGACAGGACCCCTAAAAAATTCCTGTGGCGTCCTTTCGCTTGTTGTTAAGGTACACTGAGCATTACTGTTCCTGGCTATGCCGGCCGATAAGAGTTATGCTATATATGTATGATGGGTGCGTCTCTTTCTCCCTACCGGCTTAACAAGGCGCGGGAACTGTACAACCTGTTCAATGCCCTCAATTCCTTCTCCTACGCACTTCTGGCGGGAAACATCATCACCATTTACGCCATGAGGCTCAACGCATCCTCAACGGTCATCGGCGTGCTTTCGGCTCTTGTGTACTGGGCGTACTTTTTTACGCCCCTGGGCAAGGGTCTGGTAAAACGATTCCCCATAGTCAAGGTCTTTGCCTTTGCCTGGCTGGTACGGGTCATCTGCATGATACCCCTGGTCTTTGCCCCCTTCGCGGCGGCCTCGGGGCGCAACGGCACGGCGCTGGGCCTCATGCTGTTAAGCGTATTCGGGTTCCATTTCTGGCGCGGCGTGGGAACCATAGGCAACAACCCCCTGCTCAACGCCCTGGCCGCCGGCCCTGACCGGGGCGGCTATATTACCCTGATACAGATCATCAACAACGGCGTCTCCATGTCGTCAAGTTTTGCCCTGGCCCTGGTACTGGGCCGCAATCCCCCTTTGGCGCTGTACTCGGTCATCATGACAATAGGCATAGTAACGGGAATACTGGGGGCCTATCTTCTTTCAAAACTTCCCGAACCCGAACCGGTTGACGAAAAAGAAAGCGGCGGCTTTCTCAGCGCCGCAAAGGAAGCCTTTGCGCAAGGTCCCTTCAAGCGCTTTCTCCTGATTTTCCTCGCGGTGAATTTCGCGTCGGCCCTGTCCAGGGCCTTTATCGTGGTCTACAGCAAGGAAGTGTTCTTTCAGGGCGACGGCATGGTTTCCCTGTACACGGTATTCGGCGGCCTCGGCGCCTTCACCATGGGCCTGATTACCAAATTCCTCGTGGACCGCATCGGCGCCAAACCCTTGTACGTTACCTGTACCATCGCGGGGCTCTTAAGCCTTCTTCCCACGCTCTTTCTCTTTCCTTCTATGATGGAAAGCCCGGCCCAGGTGATGCTCTTCCTTACCAGCGTTCATTTTCTTGTCAGCTTTGCCTTTCTGGGGGCGGAGGGCCTTGCCCAGACCTACTTTTTCGGCCTTATCCCGGCAAAGCAGATGCTCAACATGGGAATACTGTACTACCTGGTTTTCGGCATATCAGGCGGCGGCGGCGCTTTTTTGGGCGGCATTTTCCTGGATACGCTTTCCCGCCTGGGCCTTACGGTATTTCTTTCGTATAAAATCCTGTTCGGCCTTCTTGTGCTGCTGCTGTGCTGGGCCCTGTTTATGCAGCGGAAGATGATACCCCTGGGCGCCCTCAGCTTCCGGGGCGCCATGGAAGTGATGTTCTCCTTCAGGGACCTGCGGGACATCACCATCCTGGACAAGCTCGAAAAAACCCATAACGCCCAGGAAGAAGAGGAACTCCTTGAAGCCCTCCACAACGCGCCTTCCCGCCTGTCGGCAAAGGGCCTCCTTGACCGCAGCAAATCGCCGCGCTTTTCGGTGCGTACCGAATCCCTGCGGGCCCTGGGTTCCCTTCAAACTTTGTCGGAAAAAGAAGCCCAAATTCTACAGGATGATATTGCCAACAACCCCTACACCACGGCCTATATTTCCGCCCGCATACTGGGCAGCCACGGCTTTTCCTCGGCCGTACCCCTGCTCAGGGAAAAACTCAAGTCCGGCGATTACATGCTTGCCGGGGAATGTATGATAGCCCTGGCCAATCTTGATGACAAGGATTCCATCCCGGACATAGAAAAGATTATACAGAAGAGCAAAAACCCCAGGCTCAAAATCATGGGCGTTACCGCCCTGGGCATCTTCGCCGCGCCGGAATCGCTTTCAACCCTGCTTGAACTCCTGCGGGCCGAGGACCCGCCGCCCTATCTCAGGGACGAGGCGGTCCTCGCCCTGGCCGGCATCCTCGATATAGAAAACCAGTTCTACCCCGTGCTGGTGCGCTATCTGGAACACCCCGGCATGGGTCCCGCCCTGGCCCAGGACGAAGCCGAGGCGGCCTATGAGTTTTACGCCGCGGCCAGGCAGAAACAGGGCGTCAAAAAACAGCGCGAAGCCATGAGCCTCCAGACCGCCCGGTCCCTCCAGAGCGCCGCCGGCGCCTTCATGAAAGACTCAAAAGGCGAACAGCTCTCGCGCTGGATGCTCCAGCTCAAACTCGACGGAGATTCCGCCTTTATCCAGATGGTGCTTTCCGAAGCCGCCCTTGACAACGACCTGGTCCCCCACGAACGGCTGCGCCTCCTCATCTGCCAATGGGCCTCGTGCCGCCTCCGCGCCCTCGCCCGGAGCCTGTAGCTCCGTCCTTTGGGAAGAAGAATTTTAAGAAGGAGGAGGGGGGCGCATTTCCTCACTGCCCCGGCAGACAGCCGCATCGTCGTCGCGCCCCCCTACGGCGCAGCCCGTTAGTCTGCGCCTACCCCCCGCCCAAGGGAGCGCCCAAGCGAATGCGCAGGGCGCCCTGGCAATAAAGCGGCAACTCCCTCGCGCAAGCGAGTTCTTGGGGCCCGATAAAGCCCCTGCCTGGGATGCAGTAACAGGCCCCTGGTGGGGCTAAACTTGACCCACAGAATTTGGAGAAATTTAACCACGAACCACACAAACCCCCACGAACAGCATAGTGTTGTCAGAGTACGACTGGCCCCGTTCGTGGTGTTCGTGATCCTCTTCCACCCAAGAATGTCTATTCAGGATCATTTTGTGGGTCAAGAATAGTGGTGGAGCCGAAGGAGAATAAGGCCCACTGCTTTTATTATTACCGCTTGTAATAATACCGGAATCGTGGCATCATGGCGGTAAAATAAATGCTGGAGGCTTTTTATGAAAGAGGGTTTCCGTACCGCACAAATAAGTAGGTTTTTCCTTTTAGCGCTTATACTCCTCCCCCTGGCCTCCTGTGCCCCGCCGGTCAGTAATCAGGACGGGGGGAACCTTACGATTATCCTCCACGGCGGCGAGCGCGCCGCTATCGGTCCCATTTATGACAGCCTGGCATACCGCCTGAGCTTTTCCGGCCCCGGCGGGGGGGAGCTGACCGTTACCACTGATCCGGGGGAAGGTTCCGTCAGCCTTAACCTTGCCCTGGGCGACTGGAAGGTGCGGGCGGACGCCCTTCTGGAAGACGGCGCGCTCTTTGGGAGCGGTAAAACCGGCGTCCGTATCCATGGCGGCAGGACCAACTACGTTACCATCACGATGACTTCCTTCTACCTTACCGACCTTGGCGACTTTGCTGCCTACCTGGCCGCCGCAACCGCCAGAAACGGCGGCATGGAACCGGTCCCCATAGCGGTGATGCTTGAACTTACGGACAGCAACTGGGAGGGTCTCCTTGAAAGGATAGACGATGTGCCCCGTGTAGCCCTCGACCTCTCGCGCTGTACCATGCCCGACAGCATGAACGGCGCTCTCCCCGGAACCTTCGACCCCGACAATACGAACAACAGTACCATTAGCGGCAAAGGCAAAATCGTCTCCCTGGTCCTCCCGGACACGGCGGAAAGCATCGCGGATGGCGCTTCTTTCGCCAACCCCACCTTTGAACACTTTGACGCCCTCGAAAGCGTTGTGGGCAAAGCCGTTGCCACTGTCGGCAAGAACGCTTTCGCCAGTTGTACCGAACTCAGTTCGGTACGCTTTCCCGAGGCCGATACCATCGACAATAACGCCTTCTACGGCACCGGCCTCAGCAGCCTCGGCCCGGAAAGCCTCCCCAAGGCCACAACTATCGGCAATGGCGCCTTCTTCGAATGTGACGGCCTGACATCGGTAAACCTTCCCGAGGCCACAACTATCGGCAATGGCGCCTTCCAGGACTGTCGCAACCTGCCATTGGTAAACCTCCCCAAGGCCATTGGCATCGGCGATGTCGCCTTCTCCGGCTGTACCAGCCTTAGCTCGGTAAGCCTCCCCAAGGCCACTAGCATCGGCAGGGAAGCCTTCGCCAATACCGGAACAACGAAGAACCTTACCGTTACCCTGGGCGATACGCCGCTGGAACTGGGAGAGGGGATGTTCTACGGGGTCTCCGGCAGTAAAACCGTTACCGTCAAGGTTCCCGCTGGGGCATCCGCCTGGAGCGGCATAATCAGCGGCAGCCCCTACAGCGGCACAGAGACCAGCGGCGGCCCCCACTGGGGCGAAGGCTTCCGGGGCAAGGGCTGGAACGGAATCGACGACTACCTGTACGGCTCGGTCAACACCAACATCAGCCTGACCATTCAGCCATTACCCTAAGCGCGCAAAGGAGGAGCACCATGCATAAGGGCTTGTACAGGAGCGGGGCAAGACGGTCTACATCGCCCTGCGCTGGCAGAATGAGAAGGGCCGCAAGGGTC
>JAISDF010000105.1 GCA_031265025.1 Spirochaetaceae bacterium | reverse complement strand
ACAAAAAGCGCTTCGGCGTCATCAAGCGACTCAATCCGCTCCCTGCCCTTTTCGTAGCCCATGGCGAAAATTCCGGTGGAAAGCCCGTCGGCGTCTGTGGAACGGCCGGCAATTATCGTTACCGACACAAGGCCGTTTTCAACGGGGTAGCCGTCATGGGGCGAAAGAATATGATGGTACAGTTTTCCGTCTGCCTCAAGGAAGCGCTCATACACCCCGGAAGTTACAACGGTCTTGTTCCTGATTTCAAGGATGCCTAAGTAATCGTTCCTGAGTCCCGATGGGTTTTGGATGCCTACTCTCCAGGGCTGGTTGCCTTCTTTTTCCCCATAGGCGAATATATTGCCTCCGAGGTCCACAATGGCCCGCGGTATGCCGGCCCTCCGTATGATGCTGACCGCCTCGTCGGCGGCGTATCCCTTGGCTATGCCGCCTATGTCAAGGCGCATTCCGGGTCTGGCGAGAAAAACCGTTCCGGCGTCCTCGTCAATGACAAGGTCACGCCAGTTCACCAGGGGAAGGGCGCTGTCTATTTCTTCCTGGGAAGGAACGCGGGCTCCGTCAAAGCCTATGTTCCAGAGCTTTACAAGCGGCCCTATGGTAGGATCAAAGGCCCCGCCGGTGATTTCGGCAAAATACCGGGCGCGGAGGAGGACTTCAACAAGATCCTGATGAACCTTGACCGGCGCGATGCCTGCCTGGGCGTTGATTTCCTCAAGCTCAGTGTCTTCAATATTTGCGCTCATCCTCTGTTCGATTTCCCGGAAACGGCTAAAAATGTTCCGGTACAGCCGGGCGGAACCCCGGCCGTAGAGGTTTATCGAACATACCGTGCCCAGCACATATTCGGTCTGGGAGGGGGGAGGCTCGGCGCAGCCTGGAGCCAGGGCACAGAAACCCGCCAGCATGAGCCATAAAATTTTCTTGCTGCCTGTACTAAAAACCATACCCTAACGATACTGATTCGGGGGCTTTCCTACAAGGCCCGGAATATCATATAATTCTTCCATGGAACCAAAAAAAACCCTGGATAATCTTCTTGGGAAAAATATTTTTTTCCTCTATCCGTCTGCCATCATCCAGAATGAGCTTATAGCCGAGCTTGCCCAGCAGGAATTTGAGGTTTACATAGTCAAGGACCACACCAATCTGCGCCGGGTGCTGCAAAAGAGGCCCGCCTCGCTGGTCTTTGCCAACCTTGATGAGGGCATGAGCGAAAAGGACTGGGATGTGTACATACGGAGGCTCATCGGCAATGTTGACGAACCCGAGGCCTTTGTCGGGGTGCTTTCGGCCAACGCCTCCGAGGCCCTGATGCGTAAATATATCAATGTCATCAAGGTCCAGTGCGGTTTTATACCGATACTCTCGGACATTCATAAATCGACAAAACAGATTTTCGACATACTCAAGGCCCAGGATGCCAAGGGCCGGCGCAAATACATACGGGCTACCATCGAACACGAGACCAACGCCACGGTCAACATGCCCCTGAACAACAGCTTTATCAACGGCGCCATACGGGACATCAGCGTGGTCGGCCTTTCCTGCGCCTTTACCGAGGACCCACAGATCGAAAAGAATTCCCTTGTTCAGAATGTGCAGATACGGCTCCAGACCACCCTGCTCAAGGTCGAAGCCATTGTGTTCGGTTCCCGCATGGAAGGGATGAGCAAGGTCTATGTCCTGCTTTTTACCCAGAAGATAGACCCCGACGCCCGGATCAGGATACGCAAGTATATCCAGTCCAATCTCCAGAGCAAGATGGACCTTGAGCTGAAATAGCCGGGGACGCGGGGGCCCGTCAGGTATGCGCATAACGTTCCGTTACGCGCAATTCTGATTCATACCCCGGATGCCGGAGCTTCCGTGCCTGTCCCCCCGCCTTCTTCGTCCAGGCCGAAGACCCTGATTCCCTCATCGGGAAAGAGTTCTTTAACCTTGAGAAGCTCCTGCTCTATGAGACGGGCCTCTTCGATTTCACACCAGATGATGAGAAGAAAATTCTCCTCGGGCCAGATGGCGTCGCCCTTACGGGGACCCGATGAGCCTACGCCGTGGACGCCGGGAATTTTGGTATAATATTTTCCGACCCCGGCGTTGGAAAAGGCCTCAAGTATATTTTCTTCTACCGAATTATTGGCAATTACCTCAAGTCTGATCATGGTTCCGTCCTTATAGGAACCCGGGGCGTCCGGAAAACTGCCTGCTTCCCGGACAGCCCTGGTTCCGCTTGAAAAATTTCCGCCGGGGTTATTCTGAACCGCCCTGGGCTCCGGCTGCCTGGAGCTTTGCCTGTTTCCTGGTGATACCCGCGGCTATACGCTCGCGCCTCTCTTCAGCCTTCCTGCGCCGTTCCTCCGACTTGCGGTTCATGATGTAGTATACCGCGGGCATGAGGAAGAGCGTCATCAGGGTTCCAAAGGTAAGGCCGCCGAATACGGTCTTTCCTATGGGGTTCACCAGTTCCGAACCTTCTCCGGGGAAGAAGGCCATGGGAAGCAGGCCGAGTATGGTTGTCAGGGTGGTCATCAGTATGGGCCTGAGGCGGTTGCCCGCGGCCTCAACACAGGCGTCGTGGAGCGAGTAGCCCCTCTTGCGGAGCAGATTGGTGTAGTCAACCAGCACGATGCCGTTATTGACTATGACCCCTACCAGTACCAGAAGCCCGACAGCGGTAAGTATATTGAAGGTCTCGCCGGTAATCAGATAGATAGCCACAATGCCTATTACCGAGAGGGGTATGGTAAAGAGTATGATGAAAGGATCCTTGAAGGATTCAAAGAGGCATGCCATGACCCCGAACACGAGAAGCACCGCCACGGCTATAATAAGGAGGAAGCGGCGCATCATCTTGATCATGTCGGCATTGTCCCCGGCATACTCGATGACCACATCATCATCGGCGGGTATTTCGGCGGTTATCAGGTTGCGGACCCGGGTCTCAAGGGTATTGAGTTTGGTCCCCGGAACAGCGCCGGCGGTAATATGGATGATACGGCTCTGGTTTTCCCGGCGTATGGTCATGGGCCCGGTGCCTTCATCATACGAAGCAAAGTTTGAAAGGGCTATGCGCTGCCCGGTTACCGGGCTGTTTACAAAGATGTGGTCCAGGGCCGGCCGGGTACTCCGGTCCGCCTCGGCAAGTATGAGAATCACGTCATAGTCATTGCCGCCTGATTTATACCGCGTGGCGGTAATACCGTCAACGGCAGCCTTGATTTCGTTGCCTATGGTAAGGGTGTTGAGACCCAGGGCATAGATGCGCTCGCGGTCAAGGATTATTTCGTACTGGGGAAGTCCGTCCTTGAGGTCAACCTGGGGTTCGGTAACTACTTCACCCATACGCTCTTTGAGCAGGGCGGCGATGCTGTCGGCCATGGCCTTGCCTTTGACCAGGTCGTCGGTTCTGAGGACTATATCAACCGGATTGCTTGAGCCCATGCCCATGCCCCCTCCGCCAAACGCGAAGGTTACTCCGGGGAATTCGTTAAAGTGGGCGCGCATCTTGGCCTTGATATCGTCGGCGGAATCAATGCGGTCTTCAAACTCAGGCAGGTTGATGCGGAGAGAACCCTGGTTGCTGGAACCGCTCTGCAGCATGCCCCCGGAACCGGAGTTGAGCACAATGCGCTCATAACCCCGGACTTCCCGCTTCACTATGATTTCAAGCTGCTTGAGGGTCATCTCGGTCTGCGGGAGGGGGGTTCCCATGGGCAGTGTGGCGTTGATGGTTACCGAGTCCTCCTGCTGGGCCGGCATGAATACCCAGCCTATAACCGGTATGAGGAAGAGGCTGCCCACAAAAAGCGCCAGGAGGAGAAGAATCACCACCAGCTTATGCCTGAGCACCCGGTCCACGGCCTTGCGGTAGGCGTTATCCAGTCTGATAAGGAAATTGCCCACCGCCGTGTCAACGGGCGCGAGGATGCCGGTCAGGGGCTTCTGTTTTCTTGTTACCAGCGGAAGGTAATGGCTGGAAAGCACCGGCACGAGGAAGATGGCCACAAACAGGGAAGAACTCAGGGAGATGACCACGGTAAACGCGAGACCGGCGAACATTTCCCCGGCCATTTCAAGAAGGCTCTGAAACATCACCAGGGGGGCGAATACACAGATTGTGGTCAGGGTTGACGCGGCTATGGCAACAATCATCTCGGAAGTACCCAGCATGGCCGCGGCGGTAAGTTTGGCGCCCTTTTCCCGGTAGTGGTATATGTTTTCCAGTATGACGATGGAGTTATCCACCAGCATGCCGACGCCCAGCACAAGCCCCGCGAGGGTCATGAGGTTCAGCGTCAGGCCCGCGAAGTACATCAGCATAATGGTAATCATGATGGAAATCGGGATGCTTACGCCTATAATCAGGGTAGGTTTGATGGACCTGAGGAAGACAAAGAGTATGAGTATCGCGAGAACCGCCCCTGATACGGCTGTTGAGACGACCTCGTTGACCGAATTTTGAATCTGGTCGGTAGTATTGAAAACTTCTGAAATTTTTATGTCCTGGGGAAGCTCGCGGGTTATGCGGACAAGCCGTTCCCTGAGATCCTTCGCTGTCTGAACCGAATTCTTGCCGCTTTGCTTCTGCACCATCATCATCACCGCGGATTCGCCGTTTACATAGACAGTGCTGGTTTCGTCCCGGTACCCTTCGAATACATCGGCAAGATCCCTGAGGTATACCTGCCGGGGCATTTCCGCGGTACCAGAAGAAGCCTGTCCTGCCTGGGGCGCCTTGTAGCTGATGACCGTATTCCGTATCTGATCCAGAGACGTATATTCACCCATGGTGGTAAGCAGATAGGAAATACCGTTTTCGGTTATGGTCCCCGCCGCAACCTGCATATTCTGGCTTGCCAGAGTCTGCTGGAGCGAGCTTACCGTAAGGCCGTAGGCCTCAAGCCGGCTCTGGGGTATTTCGATGCGTATGATTTTTTCCCTGCCGCCCATGGCCGAAGCCGTGGCTACGCCGGGGGTCTGCTCGATACGGGGGACTATGGTATCCTCGGTCAGTTCCCGCAGTTCCTCCGGGCTCCGGTTGCCGGTTACCATAAGACCCATAATGGGAATCATTGAAGGATCAAATTTGAAGATCATGGGAGAATCAGACCCTGTAGGCATATAGTTCCGCGTTCTTTCCAGAGCGTCACGAACGGAGTTTGTGGCGTCGGCCAGGTCGGTCCCATAGGTAAACTCCATGATGACCATACTGCTCCCTTTGGATGACGTGGAAGTGAGCTCCTCAAGACCCGACGCGCTTGAAAGGGCCGCCTCCAGTACGCGGGTAACGGAACGTTCCACCTCCTCGGGACCCGCGCCGGAATAGGTCGTATAGACAACCAGGTAGGGAGGGTTTATCTCGGGGTACAGGTCAATGGGAAGGTTGATCAGGGCAAAAACCCCAAGCACTATCAAAAGCGCGAAAACAATGAATACGGTTGTCGGTCTTGAAACCGCTGTTTTGGCAAAACTCATGGCGGCCTCCCTTATTGAGCGGACAGGGGAGGAGCCCTGTCAATAATATTGATTCTGGCGCCGTCTTCCAGAAGACTCTGCCCCCGTGTGATTATTTCACTGTCAGGCGTAAGGCCCTGTTGTACTTCGAGTACATTGTCAATGAGTATGCCCGGCGTTATGACGGTTTTCCGGGCCAGAAGAAAGGCCGGGTCAGCCGGGTCGGTCTCCACCGTGAAGACATAGCTTTCACCAAAACGCTGTATCATGGCAGGGGCGGGAATTTTGACAATGTCCGACTTTTGTTCGGTGATAACCCGCACCTTGGCGAACATGCCCGCCTTGAGCCTTGAGCCCGGATTGTCAACATTGATTCTGACTTCCATGGTTCTGGAAGAAGGATCAAGAACAGGGCTTATCTCACTGATGCTGCCCCGGAAAACTTCTCCGGGCCAGGCGTCAAGGGTAATCTCGCAGGGCAGGCTCATGGCTATTTTGGAAACAAAACGCTCGGCTACATAAAGCCTGATTTCCAGGCCACTTGCGGCAGAGCTGCCCCCGGCAATACGGGCGATGGGAACCGCCTGGCTTACCGTCATGCCCACCTGGGCGGGAAGGGTTACGATGGTGCCCGTAATGGGAGACTTGACTATGCCGGGAAGGTAATTCATGCCGGGCTTTGAGGGATCAACCTCGGCGATGGGCGCGTCCTTGACAACGCGGTCGCCCACGGCAACCATGAGGCGGGTAACTTTGCCCGCCGCGTCCGAATAGGCGTCCACGGTGGAACCCGACACAATATCCCCCGAAAGGGCAAGGTAATCCCTGATCTGCCCCCTGGCGGCGGTAGTGGTATTGACCGCAAAGACCGGAACAGCCTGGGCCGCTTCAACAGTGTCTTTGTCTTTATTCCACAGGGCCTTGATAGTATCACAGCCGGAAAACATAAGCAGTACGCAGAACGCGAGAGCGCCGGCGCAAAGGGGCCCCCGGATTTTTCCGTCGGCGGGACCCCTGCTTCCGCGAACCCCAAAGCCGCCGGCGGGGAGACCCTCCCCAGCAGCATCCGCAATTTGTTTTTGGGTTGAATTTTTTGCTTTCATTATTCGCTCCCTTTGGAACTGAGGGTCCCGAAAGGAACCCCTATGGCGTATTCAAGATCAATAAGACCTATACGATAATTGAAATTCTGCTCCAGCATCTGGAGGCGGGCCTGATGAAGGGCGAGCTCGGCGTTCTGCACTTCAAGAAGGTCCTGGAGTCCGGCGCGGTAGGCTTCTTCGGTAAGGCGGTAGGCCTGCTCGGCAAGTGTTATGGTAAGGCTCTGTGCCTCGGCGCTGGTCCTGGTTTTTTCGAGGGAAAGAACCGTATTGTAAATTTCAAGCTCTGTCCCCTGTATAGTCTGGGCAAGGCGTATGGAAGCGCTCCGCAGACTGTCATCCGCATCCCTTATGCCCTGGTAATCGGCGCTGAAAGGCAGGAGGCTGTGCAGCCTGAGGCTTAAAGCTATGGTAAGGGAGCCTGACTGCATCCAGTTGTCCATATTGCTAAACCAGCCTGTCTTCCAGGGGTCCTGGGTAAAGGCCCGGGTTGAGTTCCAACTGAGACTGAGGCTGGGGGTCAGGTTCGAGAACTTCAGCGCCCGGCGCTGGCTTTCCAGGGTCAGGATGCTCTGCTTTAAGGCAAGAATATCGGGCTTTCCCGAAGCGGCCCTGCTTATGAGTTCGGCCACATCAAGGGGGATAAACTCAGGTTCATCTTCAACAGTAATGAATTCAAACTGGGTATTATACGCAAGTCCCAGGATCATGGCGAACTGGGCCATGGCCGCTTTAAGGTTGTTTTCCGCCTGGTCAATGACGGGCCTGAGGTTTTCCCGTGCTACCTGGGCCTGGAGCAGGGAAAGTTCGGGGGCAAGCCCGGCCTGGTAATTGTCCCTGGCCATGCTTACCCGCCTTTCGGCGTTGGAAAAATTTTCCCGGTTCAGCTTTACGCCTTCTTCGGCAAGGAGTATACGGTAATAGGACTGGCGCACATCCCGTTCAAGCTGGACCCGCGCCACCTCGTAGGAAATGATTCCCCGTTCATAGTCAAGCCTCAGAGTGCGCATGGCCTCAAACATGGCAAGGTTGATGTTAAGCTGGGCCTGGAGCGTTCCCGCCACATGCCACTGGGAAGGATTGGGGTTGAGTATGCTTGCCGCGGTCCGCTCATTGTCCCGGACCAGACTGCCCGCGGCGCTAACGCCGGGAACAAAGCTGTTCCAGGACAGGTCGGATTTACGCTTCGCGCCCTCAACGCCGATACGGGATGACTCAAGGCCGAGATTGTTCCTCAGCGCCAGGTCCACCGCCTCGCCGGGACTGAGACTCATTACCGGCCTTTGCCCGCTTTCCTGCCCGAAAATTCCCCAGGGAAGAAAAAAAGCCAGCGCGCCCATAAAGAGCCGCACCGCCCTGCCGTAATTTTTTTTGTTCATAGAACACTCCCAACAGACCCGCATAAAGCGCGGCCCGTTACGGCTTCCTGCCGTTGCTTATATAGAGGGCTCATAGTCCCTCAGCGCCCAGTACTATAAATCTGAATATCTTTCTGAAAACCCCGTCAGAAGTCCCCGGCCCTTTCAGCCGGCGTTTTTTGGCGTCTCCGGGCGGGCTCACCAGGGTAGTGATAATCAGAAACAAAGTCCAATAGAAAACCCAATTGGGAATAAGCTCCTTATCAAGCCGCGCAATCGCGGGTATATCCGAGAATATGGCGAGCGTATCCTGCTCCGGCGTTATGTCAAGCTCAATCCTCCTTGTTTTTACCCAATCCATAGTAACCAGTATTTCGGGCCGGGAGCGGAGGTAATCCGCTATCGCAAGCAGTCCAAGGTAGAACTGCTCAAGAGGACCCCGGCCCCGCTCTATGCTTGTCCGGGCGTACCGGTGCATACGCTCAAGTTCAAGAAGGAAGAGCTGGGCCATCATATCCTGCCTGTTCTTGAAATGGGAATACAGGCTGCTTTTGGAAAGCCCCGAGCGGCGGGCCACCATCTCCATTGAAGCGTTCCAGGGTCCCGCTTCGGCCACCGCGCCCGCCACCGCTTTAAGCAGCCCGTCGTCCGCCTCCCCGTCAAACAGGGTCCGGGGGAGGAGGGATTCAAGGGCGTCAAAATCAAGGACATCCACAGCCTCTTTATTAAACCCCAGACCGCGAAGAATTTTTTCCTCTACATAGGAGGAAAGTTTTTCTATTTTCTTTTCAGAAAATTTCACATCACCCCCCCCCCGCACTTCTTAAACTGGGCGGCGACAAAAAAGGCCTGGGAGGCCAGGGCAAAATGCAGGCGGTACGGATACCCGCCCTTGCCTTCCAGCGCCTCAAGGCGGGGCATGTCTATTCCCCATCTGCGGAATTCCCCGGTTATGGCGCATGCCCTGCCGTCTCCGTGCCGCTGTACCAGGGAAAAGATAAAAAGATATCTATTTCTGAAATTAAAACCGGTCATGGTCCTGATTAATATGCGCAGCCCCTGAACAATGTCCCCGGCCGTCAGGACTTCTTCTATATATGGCTTGATATAGGCGCCGTAGGTATCAAGATAATACTCGTACATCGCGTTCAAAAGCGCCTCTTTGCTGGGAAAGTGGCGGTACAGCGCGGGTTTGGTTACTCCCAGTTCGCCGGCAAGCTCGGTGAGGCTCGTTACCCTGAAAAATTTCCGGCCCCATACGGTAAAGGCCGCTTTAATTATTTCCATCTTATTCATAATGTTACCGACCGGTCGTTAACATACACTATAAATAAAATATATGCAAGGTAGTTACAGAAAACAGGCCATAACCAGAAAAAAAATCAATAATATCGCTACCGCGTACAGGTTACTTTACCGTGATGAGTTCGTAGGCGGCGCTGCCAAGGCCTATTTTTTCGGCATGGGCAAGCTGGCTTCTCCAGTCGCTTGTAGGATGAATGTCGCTGAAGTGGTCGCCGTTGCCCCGGCTGTCCCTGTGGGTATGTTCCCTGTCACCCCATAGGCTGGTCTCTATGGCGGGGGCGGCGTTGACCGCGTCTATGCAGGCCTTGTCCAGAGCCACGGGATCAAAGCCCGCAAAGATTCCTATGTCGGGAACTACGGCAGCGTCGTTTTCGTTGTGGCAGTCGCAGCAGGGCGAAACCTGATTTACCACCGAAATATGAAAATGGGGCCGTCCGTCGAGTACGGCCCTGGTAAACTCGGCTATCTTGCAGTTAAGGGCCTCATTGGACGAATCCCATTTTACCGATATGGCATGAAAATTACAGGCGCCTATGCAGCGGCCGCAGCCCACGCAGCGCTTGTGGTCAATGAGCGCCCTGCCCGACTCGAAGGATATGGCGTTTTCATTGCAGAATTTGGCGCAGACCTTGCAGGCGGTACAGACTGCCTGGTCAACCTGGGGTTTGCTGTCATTGTGCATAATCATCTTGCCCGCCCTGCTCCCCGAACCCATGCCTATGTTCTTGAGGGCGCCGCCGAAACCGGTGTTCTCGTGGCCCTTAAAATGGTTGAGCGAAACAACAATGTCGGCGTCCATGACGGCCCTGCCTATGCGGGCGGTCTTGCAGTACACGCCGCCCGGAATCGGGACTTCAACATCATCGGTTCCCTTGAGGCCGTCGGCGATGATGTTCTGTACGCCGGTTGAAAAAGGCGTATAGCCGTTTTCATAGGCGGCATCCATGTGAACCAGGGCGTTGTTGCGCCGCCCCACATAGAGGGTGTTGCAGTCGGTGAGGAACGGCATGCCTCCCAGTGCCTTGACGCGGTCCGCCACTGTTTTGGCGAAATTGGGCCTGAGAAACGAGAGGTTTCCCGGTTCGCCGAAATGTATCTTTATGGCAGTGTATTTATTCCTGAAATCTATTGTCTCAATACCCGCCTTGCCCATAAGCCGGTCAAGTTTGATAAGAAGGCTCTCGCCTATCTTGCACCGCATAGTGGTAAAATAAACCTTTGACGCGCCCATAAGATCCTCCTGCCGCACAGTGTGGATGCGGATTGTGGGACAACCGGCCGGGTTGCCGAACAAGCCCAGTATATCATGTTTCGGCCTTTGGAACAGCCTCGCCGGCAGCGCCGCTTTGTGTTATACTGTACCCATGCGGAACAAGTTGACCGATGAACTTGCGGTCTGCGGCTTTAACGCCGTGGCCGCCCTTGGAGAGCGCCACCCGGAAATAATCAACCGTCTCTTTCTCCGGGAAGACAGGCTGAAAAATTTTACAAAGATATGTAAACAGCTTGCCGAAAGAAAGCGGCCCTATAAACTATGCGAAGACGAAGAACTTGAGCGTATCTGCAAAAGTCCCCACCACCAGGGCGTTGTGGCGATGATCGTGGAGCCTGTGGTTCCGCTCCTTACCCCCGAAGAGCTTGGCGCCTGGGCGGAAGAAGGAGAGACAGGGCTGCTCCTCAGCCCCGTGGGTAATGACCTTAACCTCGGGGCCATAGTCCGCTCGGCGGCGTTCTTTAACGCCAGGTACATCATACTCTCCGGCAGCGACGGCGACGCCCGCCTCAGTACCGCCGCCTACCGTAGCGCCGAGGGCGGCATGGAAGCGGTTCTGGTCCGGCAGGTACACAGGCCGGTTTCCTTTGTCAAAGACGCTTCCCGGCGCCTCCTGACCATAGGGGCCGATCACCGTTCCCGGCTCCGTATCGCCGACCTTCCGCTCATAGTCAACGAGAACAGGAAGGGCCGCGAAAAACGGCCCGGCGTGCTGCTTGTCATGGGGAACGAGGAAACGGGGCTCCCCCAGGCGGTCAAGGAGCAGTGCCGTTATCTTCTCCGTATCCCCGGAACAGGCTTCCCCGAAAGCCTCAATGTCGCCCAGGCCGCCGCGCTCCTGCTCCACGCGGTATTTGAAATTTGACCTGACGGCCGTCTGTTCCGGCGGTTCTGGTTGACGGAGGCGGTCATGGTTGAAGGAGGAAGTTCTGGACAGCAGCAATGCCCTGGCCCTGTTTCTCAAACAGCTCGGCGATAAAACCTTTGACGGCCCGGCCCTGGGCGGCTTTCTTGAGGCGTCGGCCGCACTCCCCCTGGACCTGCCCCTGCTTGGCGGGATGCGGGAATTCCGGGCGTCGCTGGACAATCCCGCGCCGGCCGCCGTAAACACCGCCTCTGTCCGGGCAAAACTGGAGCGCCGTTACCTGAGACTGTGCTTTGTGCAGGAAAGCCTTGAACATATTGATTTTAAGAAGGCAAAACCCGG